>CAMYCE010000068.1 GCA_947254205.1 uncultured Prevotellaceae bacterium | reverse complement strand
AAGGAAAAGCCTAAGATATTTTCTTATTGCGACCTAATGACCGATTTGGGTTCAATAGAAAACGCTATTTGGGGGGCAATGTGTAGAAAACGCCACCAATGAGGGTGAGATATTCGGGAATTTTGTCGTCTTTACTCCACTTGATTTCTATGCCCAATAGCTCTTGAGCAGTTTTTTGAAGGTCGAAACCATAGGCCTCGAGTGAGGGACGCACCTTGTCGGGGTGCAGGCAGGGCTTGCCCTCAACACGGGCACACGGGGCGTCTGCACAATAGGGGCACGACCCCACAAAACCCAAAGCATAGCCTTGCATTTGCTTTTCAAGATTGAGCAACTCGGCATTGAGTTGAGCGGTGATTGGTGCCATGAACTCTCCAGCCTGTGCTAAGGGCAGTGCACGATGGCTCGGTGTGACCTTGAAACCCACAATGAGCACATGGCTATATTGGGAGAGGCTTGCCAACGGGTCGCTATCAAAGGGCGGGCAACCATAGCGATTGCCATAGCACTTGCATTGCTTGCACAACTGCAAAAAATATTGGGCACGATTGTAGTGCTCGACATAATGGGGCGCTTCGACTTGAGCCTCATAGCGACGAGCAGTATAGGAGAAGTCTAATGCCATGTCACACCATCGGAGGTTGCACTACTTCACAAGCTCGCTCAACAGAGTTTCTATGCCCGGAGAGGCCACCATGAGCGAGATGCCACGATTGGGCCTAAATGGCTTGACCACAGCTCCAGCTTCACTGGCTATGAGACTGGCAGCACACACGTCCCAGTCGTGCAAGTTAAGCTCCCAATATCCATCGAGATAGCCTGCCGCCACATAGCACATGTCGAGGGCGGCAGCCCCCAGCCGGCGCAAGCCACGCACACGGGGCATCACACGGGCCACATTGTCGAGATTGTTGTCGGCTGTTGTGGCCTTGTCGTAGGGGAATCCTGTCGACACCACAGCATGGCTCAACTGCGAGCAAGCTGAGCAAGCGATTGGCTCGCCATTCAAAAACGCCCCCTCCCCTTTCACTGCCGTGAAAAGCTCATTGAGTTGTGCTGCATACACCACCCCCACTACCGTTTCGCCACGATAGCGCACGCCTATCGAAATATTAAAAAAGGGCAAGCCTGCACTATAGTTGGTTGTTCCGTCAACAGGGTCAATCACCCATTGCCACGGGCTGTCGACACCACCACCCTCATTGCCCGATTCCTCGGTCAAGATGGCATGAGTGGGATAGAGTTGCCTGATGCCCTGCACCACTGCGACTTCGCTGGCTTTGTCGGCCTTGGTGACAACATCAAAGTCGTTGCCCTCTTTGGTTGCCACATCAAGGTTGGACGAGCGAAAGCAGGCAAGATGAATCTTGCCCGCTTCGTGTGCGAGTTTTATCGCATCGAGTAGAATTTGATCAAATTCTACGTCCATAACGATTAGTCATCATCTTCGCTGATGGGAATTTGACGCTTAAACACCTCTTTGAATGTAATGAGGGTCTCGGTGCGACCAAGGCCAAATTGCAACAACTCGTCGTGAATGAGATTGAGCAAGTGATCGTTGTTGTGGGCATAAAGTTTAACAAACATGTCATACTTGCCTGTGGTGTAGTAGCATTCTACAACTTCGGGCATCTTTTGCAGGTGTTCAACCACTTCGTCAAACTTCGACGAGTCGTTCAAGAAAATACCCACATAGGCACAAGTGTCATAGCCCACCGATGAGGGGTCGATCAACGAGATAGAACCATGTATAACCCCCATGTTATACAACTTTTGAATGCGTTGGTGAATTGCAGCTCCACTCACGTTGCAAGCGCGTGCGATCTCAAGATAGGGCTTTCTTGCATTGAGCGATAACATCTTTAAAATTTTGTAATCAAGAGAGTCTAATTTCGTGTTTGCCATAATTGAATCTAAAATACAGTTCTCACTGTAGAAAAAATATATATATAATCTAAATTTGTTGAAATATTTCAGCTGTTAGGCACGTTATATTGTTGTGTGCACAACGACTACCAATATTTTCGGCTTGCAAATGTAAGAAAAAAAAAGTAATATGCTATTAAATTATAACATTATTTCAAAAGATTGTACATTATTCAACAAAGTAAAACAAATCTATGAGGCATCATTCCCCATTGATGAACGGCGCAATGAACTTAATTTTGAGCACATTGCAAGCCATGAAGCTAAATTCAACATCTTGGGCATCGACCGAGGCAACGACTTGATAGGGTTTATCAATTACTGGAAATTTGACACCTTTGTCTATATCGAGCACTTTGCCATCGATGCCAACAAGCGCGGTGACGGTGTGGGGAGTGAAAGCCTGCGCTATTTTCTCGACAAAATGGATTGTCCTGTGATTATCGAGGTCGAACCTCCTGTGAGCTCCCTCACCAAAAGGCGAGTTGCTTTTTATGAGCGCATGGGGTTTAAAATGTGGAATAGCATCAACTACATGCAACCCCCCTACGACAACACTCGCAATAGCATTGAGCTCAAACTCATGACCCTGCACTTTAACAGCCAGCAAGATGTGCTGCAAGCTGCACAAGCAATAGGGCATGACGTGTACACAAAACATTACAACTCAAGCATGAAAGAAAACCAAAACCCAACTTAGGTTCTATCGGCTTTATGACATTTTTATCACAACACAAGTATTTTGATTGCAAAAAATTTGGATATTTTGTTAAAAGTTATTAACTTTGCAAAACCAAACACAGTTATAGGTGGGAAAACTGCACAAAATCATATCGCCACTACTTCTCAGTCTCGCAAGCATCATCGCCGTGACGCTCTTGGCTGTGGGGTGTCGGTTGGAGCAAAAAACCTCTCCTGTGGTGGCAGTGAGCATCAGGCCACAAAAGTATATTCTCGAAAAAATAGCAGGCAACAAAATTGAAGTTGTGTGCCTGCTTGAAAACGGCAGCAACCCCGAGAACTATGAGCCCAAAATCAACGACATGCTTGCCCTTGAGCATTGCGATGCCTATTTCACGATAGGCAATATTGGCTATGAGTGTGCAATTCAAGAAAAGGTGAAAAACAACAATGCCAATCTCAAAATCTATGACACAAGCAAGGGCATTTCGCTCATGAAGAGCAGTGACAAGAAAATGGAAGAATATAACCCACATGTGTGGACTTCGGTGAAAAACGCCAAAATCATAGCCTCCAACATGCATCATGCGCTCATAGAGTTGTTTCCTAACAATAAAAAATATTTTAACGTCCGATACAATAAACTCCTTGCCCACCTCGACTCGCTCGACTCGCAATTTGCCCATGAACTCAAGCAAGTAGAAAAGCGACCCTTCATTGTGTGGCACCCATCGCTCAGCTACCTCTCTCGTGACTATGGCCTCACACAAGTTGCCCTCGACATTCAACACCTCAATCTCGACACTATCGACGCCATTAAGGCTCAAGGAGGCAAAACAATATTTGTGCAACCACAATTTGATGGTCGCAAAGCCGAGTTGCTGAGCATGAGCCTTCCATTGACAAACGTGGAAATCAACCTCATGGACGAGAAATGGGAAGAGCAAATGAAAACTGTGGTCAATGCACTTGTTTCTCAACCTGTGAAAAAAGAGTAACTCAGCTTCCCCACCATTGCAAATGGGCTGAAAATATCATTAATTAACATCGCCTTTTGCATTTCTTTGGAGTTTTTGCAGTATCTTTGCAATGCAAAAACAAAATTTTTATCGATTAATGGACGATTCAGTACCACTAAATAGTACAACCCACTCGATTTAGAGGCAACCTTAAGAGCTGCCTCTATCATCACATGTGAAAGGAGGCAGAACAATGAAAGAATTCCTACTTTTTGGTAAAAACTTCAAGAAAGTTGACCAGTGGCAAAAAGGTTGCTGGATAAAGATTACACAACCCACCACAGCCGAGCTTGACTACCTGCGAGAACTCAACGTGCCCGACTCGTTTATCACCGACATCAGCGATGCCGACGAGCGACCACGCACCGAGAGCGATGGCGAGTGGTTGCTCACAGTGTTGCGCATTCCACGACGATGCGACGAAGACGACGACATTCCCTTCATCACTGTGCCTGTGGGCGTGATCACCAATGGCGATATTGTGGCAGTGCTGTGCTATCATCAAAACACGGTGATTGATGATTTCATTCACTATAACCGTAGCAAAAACACCGACATCTCCAACAAGCTCGTGCTCATCATGCGACTCATCATGTCGAGTGCAGTGTGGTATTTGAAATATCTGAAAATCATGAACACCGACATCAACAATGCCGAAGATGGACTGGAACGAAGCATTCGCAACGAAGACCTCTTGAAGTTGCGCAACATGCAAAAGAGCCTCGTGTATTTCAACACCTCGATTCGGGGCAACGAGAGCTTGCTGGTGAGGTTGCGCACCCGCTTTCAAAACACAGGGTTGGTTGATCGCGACCTCTTTGAAGACGTTGACATTGAGCTACAACAAGCCCTCAACACGGTGAAGGTGTATAGCGACATTTTAAATGGCACCATGGAGGCCTTTGTCTCTATTATCTCCAACAACTTGAACGTGATCATGAAGCGCATGACCAGCATTTCTATCATCTTGATGGTGCCCACATTCATTGCCAGCCTCTATGGCATGAACGTGCACTTGCCTGTCGCCGCGATGCCTTGGGCATTTGCCTTTATTGTAGCACTGTGTGTCACGCTATCGGCAGGAGCTTTCTTCTTGTTTAAACGCATCAAGTGGTTCTGATTTTTCAAGAAACACAACGCAATTCTTTCCCCCCCACACACACCGAGGTTAGAACCTCAACAACTCTGCAACAAAAAAAAACTCAAGTCACACTTTTGCAAGGCAAGCAAGAGTGTGACTTGATTTATAATAGTGAGTGGGAAACGAAACTTGTCTTACTCGTCAAATTTGCGATAGCGAATGCGCTTGGGCTCCTCGGTGCCCAGTCGCTTGGCCTTGTTCACCTCATAGTCGCTATAGTTGCCCTCAAAGAAGAACACATTGCCATCGCCCTCAAAGGCCAAAATGTGGGTGCAAATGCGGTCGAGGAACCAACGGTCGTGACTGATGACCACTGCACAGCCAGCAAAGGCTTCAAGACCCTCTTCGAGAGCCCGCAAGGTGTTCACGTCAATATCGTTGGTGGGCTCATCGAGCAAGAGTACATTGCCCTCTTGCTTGAGCGCAAGGGCCAGTTGCAAGCGGTTGCGCTCGCCACCCGAGAGCACTCCACACTTTTTCTCTTGGTCGGCACCGGCAAAGTTGAAACGGCTCAAATAGGCACGAGCGTTGAGTTCTCGGCCACCCATGCGCAACAACTCGTTGCCTTGGCTTATCACTTCATACACCGATTTATCGGGGTCAATATCCTTGTGTTGCTGGTCGACATAGGCAAGTTTCACCGTCTCGCCCACACTGAAGGTTCCTGTATCGGGCGTTTCAAGCCCCATGATGAGGCGGAACAGGGTGGTTTTTCCCGCGCCATTGGGGCCAATCACGCCCACAATGCCTGCTGGGGGCAGTGCAAAACTCAAGTTGCTATACAGGAGCTTGTCGCCAAAACTCTTGGCAATACCCTCGGCTTCAATCACCTTGTTGCCCAAGCGTGGACCATTGGGAATGAAGATTTCGAGTTTTTGCTCCTTCTCTTTTTGGTCTTCGTTGAGCAGGCGGTCATAGGAGTTGAGACGTGCCTTTCCCTTGGCTTGGCGGGCTTTGGGAGCCATGCGCACCCATTCGAGCTCGCGCTCAAGGGTTTTGCGACGCTTGCTGGCAGTTTTTTCTTCTTGAGCCAAGCGTTTTGACTTTTGGTCGAGCCACGACGAGTAGTTGCCCTGCCACGGTATGCCCTCGCCACGGTCGAGTTCAAGAATCCAGCCTGCCACGTCGTCGAGGAAGTAGCGGTCGTGGGTCACGGCAATCACCGTGCCTTCATATTGATTGAGGTGCTGCTCCAGCCAGTCGATGCTCTCGGCATCGAGGTGGTTGGTGGGCTCATCGAGCAAGAGCACATCGGGTTTTTGCAACAACAGGCGGCACAATGCCACACGGCGACGCTCTCCTCCCGAGAGGTGAGCAGCCTTTTGGTCGGCAGGTGGCAGGCGCAAGGCCTCCATGGCCAAGTTAAGGCGAGTTTCAAGATTCCATGCATCGGTGGCATCAATCACATTTTGCAACTCGGCCTGACGAGCAAACAGCTCATTCATCTTGTCCTCATTTTCATAATATTCGGGCAAAGCAAACTTGCGATTGATTTCCTCATTCTCTTCAAGGGCATCAACCACCTCTTTCACACCCTCTTTCACAAGTTCAAGCACGGTTTTGTCGTCGTCGAGATGGGGGTCTTGTGCCAAATAGCCCACCGAGTAGCCGGGAGCAAACACCACCTCGCCTTGATAGTCGTTGTCGAGCCCGGCAATAATCTTGAGCAGGGTCGATTTACCTGCACCATTAAGACCTATGATGCCAATTTTGGCTCCATAGAAAAAAGAGAGATAAATGTTTTTGAGAATTTGTTTATTGGTCTGCTTAATCGTCTTGTTAAGCCCCACCATCGAGAAAATGATTTTTTTATCGTCGACTGTTGCCATAAATAAAAATTAAATTGCTAATAATGTGATTAGTAATCAACTAAAGAAAAACTCTATTGTCTAAACGTGGTTTTCTTGCTTTTGGAGGGTAAAGTTAGTGATTTTTCACATCACCACCAAAAATAGAATTTTATCGACACTCTCATTAAGGCCATATTAAATTTTAGCACTAACTTTGCTCGTGAAATCAAACTCAAGGACAATGAAAATCATTCAGCAAAACGACTATATCGTGAACGAGTGGGCCGGGGGCATCACCCGGCAACTCTACATCACTCCCAACAGCAGCTCACTGGCCGATCGCAACTTCGACTTGCGCATCTCGTCGGCGGTCATCGAACTCACCAGTAGCACATTCTCCGACTTCACGGGCTACACACGCTATATCATGCCACTCGCAGGCAACATTGAGTTGCAAGTCGAGGGCAAAGCCGTGAAACTGGAGCATGGCAAGCCCCATCGCTTTAGTGGCAGCGACCACGTGACCTCGACCAACAGTAGCGGAGCCATTGACTTCAACGTGATTGTGCGAAAAAACATCAAGGTTGATGTGAGGGTTGTCCAAGAGCTTCACCTGCCACTAAATCAACGCCAAGCGATTGTGTTTGCTCTCAACAACACAACACTCAATGGCATCACACTACTTGCCCACGACACTGCCATCGTCGATGAGCAAGAACTTGCCCTCACCGGCCACGCTGTGGTGATTTTGCTCTAAAAACAAGTCACAAAACTGCAAGTTGCACGATTTTTTTTGTAAATTTGTATAGGTTTCCATGTAGGCATCGGCGCAGTGCTCCTGCATGAGGACAAGAGAAGGCTATATCCGCCCCTCAACAAGCCACGATAGCCTTATTTTTCACTATCAACACATCATCACACACAAATGGATACTATCTTCAACCACATCACAAGCCCACAAGTCACCCTCGTAGGGGCCATCTTCAAGTTGCTGCTGAGCATGTTGCTGGGAGCAGTAATTGGTTTTGAGCGCAGGCGCAAAGGGCAATTTGCCGGCTTGCGCACCTTTGCCCTCATTGCCATGGGTGCCACATTGGCGATGCTCATTTCAATCTACATCCCACAGGTTTACATGGGTCTCAAAAATGGCGACCCTGGGCGCATTGCCGCACAGGTGGTGAGCGGTGTGGGCTTTTTGGGGGCAGGTGCTATCATTCAAATGAAAGGGTCGGTGCGTGGTCTCACCACAGCGGCAGGCATTTGGATGGCAGCTTGCATTGGGCTGGCAGTGGGGGCAGGCATGTATGGGGTGGCAATCGTGGCCACACTGCTCATTATCTTCATCTTGCTCTACATGGAACGCTTTGAGCAACGCGCCAACCTGCAATGGGAGTCAAAGGTGGTGCGCCTCAAGGTAAACGGCATCATTGTCGATCTCTCGGCTTGCCGCGAGAAGTTTGCCCACTATGACGTGAAAGCCACCAGCGAATACATGAAATATGACTATGAGAATACTACCACAGTCATCAATTTTGTTGTGCTCACCAAAGACACTATCGACATGCCTGTACTCTTCAACGAGTTGAGCGCATGTTTTGAAAGCCCTTTGTCAATCACACTCACCAACGAGCCCAACCTATAAACACCACAATATCGCCTATGGACGCCATTCAAATCGAAAGCCTCATCACCGACCTGGCACTCATCTTGGGACTGGGTGCCATTGCCACCGTCATCTTCAAGATGCTCAAGCAACCCGTGGTGTTGGGCTACATTGTGGCCGGTTTCATTGCCAGCCCCCATTTCTCATTCTTCCCCACCGTCACCCAAGAATCCAACATTGAGTTTTGGGCACAAATTGGCATCATCGTGCTACTGTTCTCGCTGGGCCTTGAATTCAGTTTCAAAAAATTGCTCCATGTGGGTGGCTCGGCACTGGTCACCTGCTTCATTATCGTCACGGGCATGATGGGGCTGGGCTTTGTGATGGGCAAGTTGCTCAACTTCTCGGCCATCAACAGCATTTTCTTGGGGGGCATGCTCTCCATGTCATCAACCACAATCATCATCAAGGCACTGAGCGACCTCAACATGCGCCAACATCGCTTTGTGCCACTTGTGCTTGCCGTGCTCATTGTCGAAGACCTCTTTGCTGTGGTGATGATGGTGATTCTCTCCTCCATTGCCATCAACAACAGTGTTGAGGGAGGCGAGATGCTCAAAAGCATCTTGCAACTATCCTTCTTCCTCATCATGTGGTTCACGGTGGGGGTGTTCTTGATACCCAGCATTTTCAACCGCTTCAGGCAATTCATCAGCGACGAGCTCATGCTTGTCATTGCCATGGGGCTATGCTTCATCATGGCTATCTTCTCGGTTAAATCGGGCTTCTCGATGGCCCTTGGGGCCTTTGTCATGGGTTCCATTCTTGCAGGCACGAGCGAGGCCGAGCGCATCGAGCGCATTATCACCCCCGTCAAAGACCTCTTTGGAGCTGTGTTCTTCATCTCGGTGGGCATGATGGTCGACCCTGCCATCATTTGGCAATATGCCGGCACCATCACCACGCTGTCGGTTGTGGTGATTGTGGGCATGATCATGTTTGGCACCTTTGGCATGCTTGCCACAGGCCAACCTCTCAAAACTGCCATGCAATCGGGCTTTTGCCTCACCCAAATAGGCGAATTTTCCTTTATCATCGCCACCACAGGCATGTCGCTGGGAGTGCTCGACAAGAGCATCTATCCCATCATCGTGGCAGTGTCGGTCATCACCACATTCTTCACCCCATTTTTCATCAAGAGTGCCCAGCCAAGCTACAACTGGGTGGCACGCCACTTGCCCGAAAACTGGAACCGATTGCTCGAAGGCTACAGCAAAAATGCAGTGGAAAGCGAGAGCAGCGAAACCCGCGCCTTGTGGAAATCGGTGATCAGTCGCTACCTTTTGCGCCTTGTGCTCTACTCGGTGGTCATGATTGCGCTCATCTTTGTCATGCGTAGCTACCTCGTGCCATTTTTGCGCTCACTCATTCCGGGCAGTTGGTGGCGCATGGCATCGGCTGTGGCCTGCTTCACCATCATTGCTCCATTCCTCTATGCCATAGCCCTGCCCAGCATCAAGCGAAGCGAGCTCAACAAGCTCATTGAGCTGTCGGGCAAAGTGAGCTATGTACCCTTTGTGGTCATGACCATCGTGAGCCTGCTGCTGGCTATGAGTTTCATCATGTCGATTCTCTACGGACTCTATTCAAGCCACACCGCAGTGCTCTCGGCCATTGTGCTCGTGGCAGTGATAGCTTTTGCGTTCTCTCCCATCATGCGTCGCAGGGTCAATCACATCGAAGAGCGCTTCATGCACAACGTCAATGAGCGCGAAAACCGTCGCACCGGCAAGGGCAATCAGCTCGTGAGCGACCTGCACCTTGCCTACATGCACGTGGGCTATGGTTGCCCCTTTGTGGGGAAACAGCTCAAGCATGCCAACTTGCGCAGTCGCTATGGCGTGAACCTCGTGAATATTCAGCGCGGTTCGGTGCTCTATCCGGTGCCCACAGGCGAAATGCACATCTTCCCGGGCGACACGCTGGGGGTGATTGGCAACGACGAGCAAATTCAGCAAATGCTGCCACTTGTCGAGGCCAAAGGCGAAGACCACCATGCGCCCCAGCAACCTACAGCCCAATTCATGCACTTTGCCCTGAGCCAAACGTCGCCACTGGTGGGCAACACACTTGTCGAGGCACGTCTGCGCGAAGACTACCACTCACTGCTCGTGGCAGTGCAACGAGGAGGCGACTACATCACCCCCACACCCCAGCACGTGTTCAGCCCAGGCGACATCTTGTGGATAGTGGGCGACCCCACCACCCTCTCCCCCCTAAAATAACCAAGAGCCTCTAAATCCCAACTACACTGCATTCAAAAAAATCTTCTCCTGCCAAATAAGCTATTACTAATTACCTTACCGGCATTGCGCCCTATTTCTCTCCAAAAAGAATGAAAAAAAATGCCCATGCTATTTAGGGTCTACTAATCAACTTTAACTATTTAACAATTAACCATTTATGTTGTGTAAAATTTGGTCAATTCGCCCAAAAATGACTCGCCAATTCCCTATATATTAAAAATGGATAATTACAATATATCCTACACTATTCATCAAAAATCCACTAAGTGGGGCTTTGCGTAGAGGCGATGCGTGCATCGTCTCTACCGCTTGTCAATCAGTACTACCTCTCTCGAGTTGCCAACTTATATTCGTTTAATTTGTTTAATTCGTTGATTTTTCTTTACTGAGTCCTGTTTAATTCGTTGATTTTTCTTTACTGAGCCCTATTTAATTCGTTTAATTCGTTTAATTCGTTGATAAAAGAGGAAGGGGAGTTGGAATGTGTTTCCTTCTCTCCTTCCTCGCTCTTAGGG
>CAMYCE010000067.1 GCA_947254205.1 uncultured Prevotellaceae bacterium | reverse complement strand
GGAAAAGCCTAAGATATTTTCTTATTGCGACCTAATGACCGATTGGGGTTAAAAAGGGACAATTCTAACTGCGCTTTTATTGAAGGGTGAGAGGGAGAGTGAGGAGTAGAGTGAAAATGAGCATATTGCGGGCGGTAGCGCCGAGAATGGGGTTGAGGGCAGCCCCGTCGCTGTGGCGCAAAGTTGCCCATGTTTTGAGATGTAGCACGAGGTAGACGACTGGCGCGAGCAATGCCCACAGGGGCATGGTGAAGTAGAGACGCAACCACATGGCTCCCAAAAATGAAATGGCAAGAAACCCGTTCATGAGATAGGCGAGCGAGGCTGCTTTGCGCCCAAAAACTACTACCGAGGTGCGCTTGCCGGCCTCGATGTCGTCGTTCACATCGCGATAGTTATTGACCAGCAACACATTCACGCCCATGAGTCCGATGGCAATTGATGCCATCACGGCAAAGGGGCTAAAACCTCCTGTCACCACATAGTGGGTGAAAACAACGGGCACCAGTCCATAGAAGCCAAACACTGCCACCTCGCCCAGTGCATGATAGCTGAGGGGATAGGGACCTGTGCTATAGGCCAGCGCAAAAATGGCACAAGCCACGCCCACCCCCAAGAGCATGAGCCAGTTGCGATAGCCCTCGCCAGGGGCTACCCACAAGAGCATTGACAGTCCCACCAAGCATGCCAAGGCAAGGGTGGCGAGCATCACGCGCTTCATGGTTGCGGGCTTGATGTCGCCCTCGGTCACGCCACGGCGAAAACCGGCGCGCCCCTTCTTGTCGGTGCCTTTCTTGAAGTCGTAGTATTCGTTGGCAAAGTTCGATACGATTTGACACAACAGGGCAAAGGTCATGCACAACACAGCAGGCATGAGCCTAAAGTTGTGTTCCCACGACGCTATTGCCAGCGCAATGAGCACACCGCTCACCGACACGGGCAGGGTGCGCAATCTCACGGCTTCGAGCCATATTTTTACTTGTTTTCTCATTTTTATCAAAAATATAGATGCAAAGTTAGTGAATTGTTGAACATTTTTTGTTAAGTTTGTGGGTGAAGACTGTATTGAATGGTTTAAAGCTTAAAACAAGTAACATGTATAAGAAATCGCCAACCGTCATATTATTCTGTTTTTTGACTCTTGTGCTGCTGTTGGGTTGCAACGTGAAGCCCGGCAAGGTGCCCGATGCCGAAAATTCGGTCTACTATTGGCGCACGGTGTTTCGTCTCGACTCGACCGAGCAACAATTTTTGGCACACAATCATGTGAAGAAAATCTACATGCGCTATTTTGATGTGGTGTGGCGCGATGGCCAAGGTGCCCAGCCCAATGCCACCATCAAGTTTGCACAAGCAGTGCCCCAAAATGTTGAGGTGGTGCCCACCGTGTTTATTGTTGAAAATGTGATGCGTGGCAAGGTCGATAGTTTAGCCCAAAAAATCGTGAAGCGAGTGTTGCAAATGTGTGAAACCCATCACATAGCAGGAGTGAAAGAGCTGCAAATCGACTATGACTGGACAGCCTCGACTCAACAACCCTATTTCAACTTCATGAAGCAGGTGAAGGCCGAACTTGAAGCCCGTGGCATGCGTCTTTCCACAACCATCAGGTTGCATCAGTTGCCCCTCGATGTGCCACCTGCCCACTATGGGGTGCTCATGATGTATAACACGGGCAACGTGACCAATGCCCACAAGCGCAACCCCATACTCGACTATCGCGATGCCAAGCCCTATTTCAAATATCTGCGGGGCTATCGGTTGCCCTTGTGTGTAGCCTATCCCATTTTTGAGTGGAAAATGCTTTTTTCCGGTTCAGATTTCAAGGGCATTCTCCATGAGGCCAATTTGAGCAACAAGCAGGTGTTTAAGCCGGTGAGCCCCAATTGCTATGTGGTGATGTCGAGCTACATGATGCCCAGTCAAAAGGGCGATGTGATGCGTGTGAATGTGGGCGACAGCGTTGTGGTGCACCGCGTGCCAGCACCTCTCATTCATGCTATTGGCGATGAAATCGAGACCCTGCGCCATGGCATCAACGAGCAAGTGATTATCTATGATTTGGAATCAAAATATATTAAGAATTATGAAGATGTCGATTTTAAGAAAATGTATCGTCGTTAGCCTGTTGTTGCTAAGCTCACAGCTCAACATTCAGGCATGTGGCTACGATGATTGGCAAGTGAACATGGGCAACGTGTTTGCCCTTTTCGACCAGTCGCAACTGGGCTACACATTCACCAAGCGTGTTCATAGCCATTGGGTAGACTATGTGGGACACCCCTTTAATGCCACCGAAGTAGAGGATTTGGGACGCATCGATGTCGAAAACCTGCAAGCGAGCGACAATGTGATTGTGAAAACAGCCTTGCAACGCAACGATCAAGAAACCCTCACCTATCTCATTCACCTGCACAGCTACCTCATGGTGTGTCGCGACATTCAAAATGAATCGTGGGACTATCCCAATGAGCAAGAATTGCAAAACCGCAAGCAGTTGCTCAACATGCTCAACCGCGAGGCAAGAGCCTATAGTGGCAAGCGATATCAAGCGCAATATGCTTTGCTCGAAATGCGCACCTTGCTTGTGCAAAAAAAATATGATGACATGATTGAACTGTGGAAGGGTAAAATCGAAAAGATGAAGTCGAGTGTGTTTCGCGACATGGCACGGGGCATGTATGCCGGTGCCTTGTTGCACACTGGCCACCGTGCCGAGGCTTGCCGCATGTATGCCGAGTTGGGCGATATGCAATCGATTAGGTGGATTATGCGTGAGCAAACCAACCTTGCCGGCATTAAACGCGAGTTTAATGCCGACCCCACGTCGCCCACTCTCATCTATTTGGTGCAGGATTTTGTTGAGAACATGGAATCTTCTCTCTGGTTTAACTATTATATTGATGCTTCAGGCAAGCCAACCTTGGGAGAAGAAACCAACAAGCAGTTGGTGAGTCAATTCATCAGCTTTGCCCAGCAAGTGGTGGCAAGTGGCAAGAGCGATGTGCCCGCCATGTGGCAAAGTGCATCGGGCTATCTCAACTATGCATTGGGGCACTACGACCTTGCCATCACACAACTGCAACAAGCCATGGGCATGAAAGGCACTCAGCGCATGACCGACAATGCCCGTGTGTGCCTGTTGCAAGCAAAAATCAGGGCGGCCAAACACTACGACAAGGCATTTCTCGACAATGTGCAACAAGAGCTCAAGTGGCTCAACAATGTGGCGCAAGCCGAGTCGCGACTATCGGGCGAGCAGTCGCAATACTACACGGCAATTTCTCTCATCGTGTGTGAAAATCTCGTTGACAAACTTCAAGGCTGGGGCAAAACGCCTGTGGCCATCAACACCATTCACATGGCCAACAACTTTTTCACCTATGTTGCCAAAAAGGGCGAATTTCCCAGTGGTGAGATCACCTTGCAACTGTTTTGTCCCCGCGATGTTGAGACCATGATCGACAATCTCACCTCGACTCAACTCGAGGCCTACTGGAACTATATGTGCAACAATGGTCCTGCCAATGGTTATGAAAAATGGGTGGCATCGTTTGCAACAAAGAAAATGAGCAATCACCAGTTTAACGACCTCATGGGCACCAAGTGCATTAGAGAGGGCAAGTGGAGCAAGGCTATCGGCCACTTGGAACTCGTGCCCATGAGCTACCTGCGTGCTCAGTCGATTGCTCCCTACATGGCCACTCGCAATTTTGCGGTTGAGAGATGGTTTAAACGTCAACCTGTGCAAGAGGGCAACTATCGTGAGAGCGATTTAAAATTCAATCCCAAGTTGCGGTTTTGCCAAAACGTGCTGTTGTTGCAACAAGAAAACACTGCCGAAGCCAAGTATGCCCTCGCTTCGCTACTATATCAAGCCTCATTTAAGGGCGATTGCTGGTATTTGGCTCGTTATGGCTGGAGCTACTACGACGAAATAGCCTATCAAGACGAGTTTCATTTTGTCGACGAGGCCATAGCTCTGCTCAAGGAAGCACGCGCCACAGCTGGCACTCGTCTCAAGGAAAAATGCCTATATGCCTTGGCCTACATTCCCTATGAGCCTCATTGGTTTGACACCGATTATGACAAAAACGGGAATACTGTTTACAAGCTGAATCGCAATAGCGAAAAATTCATGGCATTGCAAGAACTCAACAACTTCTACCTGCAACACAGTGGTCATGCCTCGCCCTTTTTGTCGCGATGCGATGTGCTGAAGGATTTTCAGATGCTCACCAAGAAAAGTGGCCGAGGCGCGCGCAGTGCTGCCAAAGCAAGGCACAGTCGTCGTTAATCTACTTTTTTGTGTTATTTTTGCAGTCATGAAACGTGTGCTTTATATTCTTGTGGCAATGCTTGTGCTTGTGGCCTGTGGCAAGAGGCAACCACTTGTGCAGTCAACCTTCTTTGATGGTGTGTCGTTTGGCAACAACAAGCAAGCCGTGCTCAATCGTCTTTATAGCCAAGGCTTTGTTGATGCAGCCAGTGGCGAGCAAGACGCTCATTTCGATAGCATTCCCGATGCTGCGGGCTACATTTTGCTCAAAATTCTCACCCCGCCCGACACTGCCGGTTTTTTGTTTTTGGGCGAGCGATGGGGCAATGTGCAACTGCAACTCGACGACAAGGGGCTGTTCTCGCTCACGCTTCATTCAACCACCTTGCCCCAAGCCGAAGAGGCAAAACGCCATGCCCGCTTGCTTGCAACCCTCAAGGCGCAAGGCTATGACATGGAGCCCACTGTGGTGGGGCAGTCGCTGGTGGAGGGCGAGGCTACCTCAATCATGGGCTACCGCTATAGCGACGGCAGTCATGTGGTGCAATTCCATGAAAACACCACCCCGGGTGGCAATTCATCAATCTCGCTCACCCATTCCGCCTTATAGGGCAGGGGCATGTGCACAATATCTTGCTATGCGTCAACTTCACGCATTTTAAGGTGTCGCGTCATGCAGTTATTGCTATTCCTAACCGATGCGCCATGGTGTGATTGTGCCCTTGTCGACAGCATCTACTATCGCAGAAGTGGCATTAAATAATTCTAAAAAAGTGTTGAAAAGGCTGGGGTGTGATGGCTTTTTGGATATTTTTTGTTATTTTCGCAACACCGAATAGCGAGAAAGTATCTTCTTGTTATCACTTGTTGTAATGAAACCGATTACCAATATCCTACTCATAGGGGCACTCATCTGCTACATCTTCCTGCCATTTCACATCATGGAATTGACAGGAGATATCACTGGCATTGCCTATACTGCTGGCACGATAGCCGACAACTTGAGCCTTGGCAACACACTCTATGCCTTGTTGCCATTTATAGCTTGTTTTGGTGCTATCACCTTCAATTGCATGAAGCATCGCTATTGGGGTGTTGTGGCTGGTGTGCTCATCTTGACGGGCATAGCCTTCTTAGCCTGTGTCGACACTCCCACCTATGTTCCTCTCACCCATGAGCCCGATGTGATGCCGATAGACCCGCAAGAGGGGCAAAAGATTGTGGGCATGGGCATAGGCTACTATTTGGCTTTTGCGCTGTTGGGGCTGTCGCTCGTGTCGTGCGTTATCTCAATGTTGCCTTTCAAGTTCAACACAGTGCTTGAACACTCAATCGATGACACTATTGAGCGTGGCATTAGTGCAAGTAAAAAGAATTTGAGTCGCATGGGGCATGAAATTCACGACGAATGGGTGCATCTTGAGCATAAGCGTGGCAACAAGCACTCCACGGCAGAGCACAAAGAAGCCTCCTCAACCGAGCCAATGAAAAAGGTAGAAGAGAATCACGCCGCCTATATGCCCCCTGAAACCGACACCCCCAACACCCCCGACACCCCCGGTGCTTCTCCCGATGCCGATAGCATTGGCAACGAAGCCTATATGCCCAAAGGCGACTACAACGTGTAGTCCCGGCTCGGCCGGATTTTCTCGGCCGGAAGAGACGATGCATGCATCGTCTGCGTTGACTATCTCTTTGTGTATTAAAGTTTTGTGGCTGTAAGGGAGGCGATGCATGCATCGCCTCTACATTGTTTCAGGCTGTGTGTGCCGAGTGGAGGATTGGGCATCTTTGCTCAGCCAAGGTTTCTTTTTCTTTTTGAAGGCAAAAAGGTTGCACAGCATGGGCTTTATGTCGCAATAAATTTGTAAGTTTGTAATTGCATAATTAGATTTCAAATATGACAGACCCCATAAAGTTGACCCCTCAAGAAGAGGAGCGCATGATAGATGATGCCTATCAAAAATTGCTCAACGGATATTTAGCGAGCAATCACCGCAAAAAGGTGGAAATCATTGAAAAGGCCTATAAGTTTGCCCGCGATGCCCATCAGGGAGTGCGTCGCCGTTCGGGCGAGCCCTACATTATGCACCCCATTGCCGTTGCCACCATTGTGAGCCAAGAAATTGGCCTTGGCTCTACCTCAATATGCGCTGCTTTGCTTCATGATGTGGTTGAGGACACCGACTACACCGTCGAAGACATTGAAGTGCAATTCAGCAAGAAAATTGCGCAGATTGTGGAAGGGTTAACCAAAATTTCGGGTGGAATCTTTGATGCCCAATCGTCGGCACAGGCCGAGAACTTCAGGAAGTTGCTACTCACCATGAGCGACGACATACGCGTGATTTTGGTGAAAATGGCCGACCGCCTGCACAACATGCGCACCCTGCAATCGATGCCCACTGCCAAGCAGTATAAAATTGCAGGCGAAACGCTCTATATCTATGCCCCGCTTGCCCACCGACTGGGACTATTTGCCATCAAAACCGAGCTTGAGGATTTGAGCTTCAAATATGAACACCCCGAGGCCTATTTGAGCATTGCCGAGCACATCGACAAGAATGCCCCCCACAACCAAGAAGTGTTTGAGCGATTTGCACTGCCCATTAGAGAACGACTCGACAAAATGGGCTTAAAATATGAATTTAAGGCACGCATCAAGTCGCATTACTCGATTTGGAAGAAAATGGAAACCAAGCATGTGCCCTTTGAAGAGGTCTACGACTACTATGCGGCACGCATCGTGTTTGAGAGCCCCAACGAGGCCGACGAGAAGCGCATCAGCTGGAATATATATAGCGAAATCACCGACCTTTATCGCCTGCACCCCGACCGCACCCGCGACTGGATAAGTACTCCCAAGGCCAATGGCTATCGTGCTCTGCACATCACCGTGATGGGCCCCGATGGCAATTGGGTGGAGGTGCAAATCAGGAGTCGGCGCATGGACGACATTGCCGAGCGTGGATTTGCCGCCCATTGGAAATACAAAATTGGCGAGGGTGAAGAAGAAAGCGAACTGGCAGCGTGGCTACAAACCATTGAAGACATTCTCAAGAATCCGGAGCCCAATGCCATTGATTTTCTCGACACAATCAAGCTCAACCTCTTTGCAAGCGAAATTGTGGTGTTCACTCCCAAGGGAGAGCTCATCACCCTGCCCAAAGATGCCACCGTGCTCGACATGGCATTCACCCTGCACACCGAGATTGGCACTCACTGCATCGCTGGCAAGGTGAATCACCGGTTGGTGCCCCTGTCACACCGCCTTGCCAGTGGCGACCAAGTGGAGGTGCTCACCAGCAAGAGCCAGCAACCCAGTCCCGAGTGGGAGAAATTCTTGGTCACTGCCAAGGGGAAAACTCGCTTGCGTCAAGCCTTGCGCCACGACCGTCGCTTGATTATTGATCGTGGGCAATCGATGCTCACCAACTTCTTGCAGCAAAACGCTGTGGAGGTGAGCAACGAGACCTTAAACCGCATTGTGGGCAGTGAGCATGCCGACAACAAGGAGGACTTGTTCTTTAAAGTGGGCAATGGCGAGATTGCACTGTCGGGGCAGGTGCTCAAGGCTGTGAATCCTGTGTCGCGAGGCTTGTTCAACAAGTTGCTTCACAACCCCTTTAGCCTCAAGTCAAAGCCTGTGGAAACGACCACCGCAATAGAGCAAGAGGGCAAAATCGACACCAAGAAGGTGTATTTGCTCAAAACCATCAATGGCAAGAGCAACTATAAATTGCCACAATGTTGCACTCCCATTGCAGGCGACGATGTGCTGGGCTTTGTGAACGAAAACAACGAAGTGGTGGTGCACAAAATGGATTGCCCTGTGGCCATGAAGCTCAAGAGCAGCATTGGCCCTCGCATTGTGCAGACTCGCTGGGAGGATAATAAAACCAAATTTCTTGCATCCATCAGCATCGAGGGCATCGACCGCATGGGCATTTTGCAAGAAATCATCTATCTCATCTCCACCAACCTCACGATCAACATCAGGCGACTCAATATCACCACTCAAGAGGGTGTGTTTCACTGCGAGCTCGACGTGTATATCGAAGACACGGCCGTGGTGACCCAGTTGTGCAAGCGACTCAAGAAGGTGAAAGGCGTGAACACGGCTTCACGCATTAGTTAGTCGTCCCATTGTGAGAGAGAGAGAGGTGGTGCCGTTTTGCACACTTTTTCTTGTGTAAGAAACGATATTTGTTTTTTAAAAAAGATAGTGCTAAACTATGAAATATAATAACCATAACTTGCTCATCATTGCCATGCTCATCGTGGCAATAGGGCTCATCACTTTTTGCTTGCCCAACAAGAGTTATCAAGGCTATGTCTACACTCAAGGCAAGCCATGGGGCTATGCCATGCTCACTGCCCCGTTTGACATTCCCATCGAGTATGACTCGGCCACAGCTCATCGCATCACCGATAGCATTAATGCCAATTTCATAAAAATATATCGCAACGATTTTTCGGTAGTGAACAAGCAACTCAACAGCCTGAACGCAGCATTGCTTCGCCACGGCGTGAGTGCCGAAACGCGACAAGGCATCATGGCACAGGTGAGCATGATATATGATGCTGGCATTGTCGACAATGATTCCTACGACATGATTGCCCAAGAGAAAATGCCCGAAATTCGCATTCTCACCAATAAAATTGCCAATAAGGTGTCGACCGAAGGCATGCACTCGGTGAAGTCGGCCTATGCCTTGCTCGATAGCACCCTCAACACGGTGGCCTATCACAATGCACTGGTGGCAGCCTCGGTCTACAACTATCTCACGCCCAATTTAACCTACGACTCGGTCGAAACCAAGCAATTGCTCAACGATGCCTATCAAAAAGCATTGGCACCACAGGGCATTGTGCAGACGGGAGAAAGCATCATTTTCCCGGGCAATGTAGTGACCCCCGAAAAATACTCGATATTGCAAGCCTATGAGCGCATGATGCGTGAGCGACAGGCCAAAAGCACCAATATCAATTATGGCATTCTGGGGCAACTGGCCTTTGTAGCCATCATGATGCTTGTGTTTTATTTCTACATGAAGCACTTGCGCCCTCGCACATTTGTGAACAGGCGCAAAATGGTGTTTCTCATCAGCTTCTTGGCCTTGTTTGTCGTCACGGTTGAGATTGTCATAGCCTTTCGTCCCAACTACATTTATTTAATTCCGTTTGCCCTGTTACCCATCATTATCACCACATTCACCGACACGCGCACATCGTCGTTCCTGCACATGATAGCCGTGTTGCTTTGCTCGATGGTGGTGAAAAATCAGGCCGAATTCATCATTATGCAGTTTTTGGCAGGCAACATCGCCATAGCCTCGATTAATCAACTGTCGCGCAGGTCGCAACTGGCACACTGTGCATTCTTCATTTTCATGAGCTATAGTGTGAGTTATGTGGCGCTCTATGTGATGCGTGAGGGTAGCATGCACAATATTTTCACAGGTGGAAGTTGGCACATTTTTGTGATGTTTTTCATTAATTGTGCCGTGCTCTCGTTTGCCTATTTGCTCATCTTCCTCATCGAGAAGATTTTTGGCTTCACCTCAACGGTGACACTGGTTGAACTCTCCGACATCAATTCGCCAGAGTTGCGTGCTTTGTCCAACTCATGCCCAGGCACATTTCAGCACTCGTTGCAAGTGGCCAACCTTGCTGCCGAGGCGGCTCACAATATCAATGCCAATGTGCAGCTGGCTCGTGCCGGAGCCTTGTATCATGATATTGGCAAAATCAACAACCCGGCATTCTTCACCGAGAACCAAGTGGGGGTGAACCCCCACGATGGCCTCACGCCACAGCAAAGTGCCCACATTGTCATTAGCCATGTGACCGATGGCTTGAAACGTGCCGAGAAAGCGCGACTGCCACAAGTGATAAGTGACTTTATAACGCAACATCATGGTAAGAGCGTGGCCAAATATTTCTACACGATGGAGTGTAAAGCCCATGATGGCGACGCGGTCGACCCCACTCCGTTCACCTATCCCGGGCCTAACCCTCAAAGCAAAGAAGCGGCAATAGTGATGATGGCCGATGCTTGCGAGGCGGCAGCCAAGAGCCTGTCGAATCCCGACGAGAAGCAGATAAGTGCTATTGTCAATAAGATTATTGACAGCCAAATTGTGAATGGCTTATTGAATGAAGCCCCCATCAGCTTTAGCGACGTGGGCATTATCAAGCACACATTTATCGAGCAATTGCGCTCCTTCTATCACATGCGCATCTCCTATCCCGATGACGTGAAGCCCGTGCCTCGCAAGGATAGTGACGAAGATGATGAAAATCAAATGCCCGATTAACTTGTGTTGCATGTATGTGTGTGTTTGAGCATCGAGGTTAAACAATATTAATGGGTGCAATAAATGTGCATCACTGCAAGTTTTTATTGAAGTTATGATGACTGCATCTTTCTTTATACTGGGCTTGAGTCTTCTTTTCATGCTGGTGGCTTGTGTGCTACTGGTCAAGCCATGGTGGGTGGCGGCTGTGCCAGCTTTTGTTGCGCTTGTGCTGTTGCAATTCACTCCATTCATGGCCATCTCGTTGTGGGAAGTAGGCTCGTGGGGGGTGGCAACGGGCATTGTGGCGGCATTGCGCCGTTTTCAGCCTGCCGGTGAGCCCGACGGGAACAAGGTGAGCAACCTCTATGTCTGTCTCTTATACACATCTCCGAGCCCACGAGACAAGAGGCAATC
>CAMYCE010000066.1 GCA_947254205.1 uncultured Prevotellaceae bacterium | reverse complement strand
CCGGAACCATTGCCAATGCCTTCAACCAAAATGAAGTTGGCCGCACTACTCATCATGACTTTTACGTTATTTATATAACACGCCAACAAATGATGACCATTTCGGAAGAGACCAAGTTCATCTGCGACCTCCTTGATGTCCTCTTCTGTTGGCGCGTGGTGATAGAAATGATTCTTCATCTTACGCAATCACTTCTAACTTCAATTCTTTTTCTCTCTGTTCAACAAGGGCTGTCCAGAGGCGAGAGTCCTGTAACTTGCTTGACGGAATCTTATCTGCATAACGCTCCAAGAAGTCAATGTTGTAGAGATTATCCTCATGCCAACGGTTAATGAGTTCAGGCCAATCCCATTGGTCAATGAATCTATCAATCAACTGATAGTTCATTTCGAGGTCTGTATTTTCAGACAACTCTGACCAATCCCAGTAGTCTTTATACTGTTCAAGAGTATCTCCAGTGAGAATGGTTTCGCACCCTGTGCTTGAAAGCTCCTTCCAGTCAATGAGTTTTTTGAACTTTTCCAGCATGGCAGGTGTCCATACGATGTTACTGTTTTGGGAAATCAATTTCCAATCTACTTGGTTCTTGTGCTTGTCAAGCATCTGCTCGGTCCATTCAAAGCTTTCAGAGAGCTCTTTCCAAGCTGAATCATTGAGAATCTTCTCCATGAATTCATTCGATAACTTTTTCATACGCTTTTCTGTTTTAAGTTCATATTATCCACGTTTACGACAAATCCAAGTTCTACCATCATTGGTTGAATAGTACAACCCCTTGTCTGTAGTTCCAAGGATTTCCTTGCCGGCATCCATCAAGTCGCTGAAGGCGCCAGTGTTCGACGAACCGCTATAGCGAACTATCCAAGTGCGACCTTGATTGGTTGAATACTCGATTTTCTTACTGTCTTTGGGCGAGATACGTAGCATCTCTTTCCCACGATTGATCATAATTGGCATGATGTAGAGATTTAATTGTTGTTTGTCACTATTGACAGTGCAAAGGTATAGGTGGGGTTATGCCAGATTGAAGCAGAGGTTTTAAGAAAATGCACTTTATTACTATTATCCAATTATATCAAAATGCAAGAATATTGGAAATGATTCCAAACGAATCACAAAAGATTCCAACTGAATCACCCCCAAAAGAGTGGGAAGCAAACATTGATTTTGCTTCCCACCTTTGTGTTTTGTGACCAATAGCTCATTTTGCAGGCTTGAGGCTTCCTGCACATTCCAACTCATGACACCCTCCTCCCCCCGCTTGCAACATCGATAAATGTGATGGTGTCCTCTATTTTGAAACAAAATATAATCATCTTACAATGCAACAGTGGGCTGCAACCTCGATGCCGAGGGGCAGCCCACTGTGGTTTTTATTGATTGGGGATTGGGTGAGATTCCTCTCCCCTATTCTCTCTTACAGAATTTTAGAGGTTGGGATTCATTTCCTTCCATTGTTCTACGGGAGGAATGATGCCGAGCGACACAATCTCGTCGCGCATCTTGCACAAGTGCTCATAGGAACCTTGCAACGAGGCCAACTCTTCTTGAGTGCCTTGGGGTTGCTCGAAGTGAACACCGGTTTTGTCGATAGTGGTGGGCATAGCCATCATCACATTCTTGAAGCCAAGTTTGTCGTCGCTCACATAGCAACCTGCGGGCAAAGTGAACTTTTCGCCACCCATAGCAGCCTCAATCATCTTCACAGCATTGTAGGCAGGGCTTTGGAATGAGCTGCGGCCACGCAACTTGATGATGTTGGAGCCACCTTGCACAGTGCGCAACTTGATGCCGGCCCATTTTTCGTCGCTCAAGCCCATCTCGGCGAGAGGTTTGCCATCGATTTTAACTTGCGATGCAAACACAGCCATTTGCTCGCCGTGTCCGCCAAAGGTGTGAGCACCGGTCACCTTGTCTTGTTGAACGCCAAATTCAAGCGCGAGAGCTTGTTGCAGACGAGTGGAGTCGAGAGCGGCAAGCGAGGTGAGCTGATTGGGCTTCAAGCCGGAGTGAATGAGAGCTGTGAGAGCAGTCACATCGGCAGGGTTGAAAATCACAACCACATGCTCCACGTTGGGGCAGTATTTCTTGATAAAGTCGCCAAACTCGGCAGCGATTTGGCAGTTACCTTTGAGCAGGTCTTCGCGAGTCATGCCCTCCTTGCGAGGAGCACCACCCGACGAAATAATATACTTTGCACCAGTGAACGCTTCTTCGGGATTGGTGGTCCACGTTACATTGGCACCTGCAAAACCGCATTGTGCAATCTCGTCGGCCACGCCGTGCAATCCGGGTTCAAAGATGTCGTATAGGCATACGTTAGGAGTGAGGCCCAGCATGAGTACGCTTTGAGCCATGTTAGAACCGATCATGCCGCCTGCGCCCACAATGACCAGTTTGTCATTTGTTAAATATCCCATGTGATTTGAAATATTAAAGTGTTTATTATAAAAATATATTTATCTCTCTCTTCGTTTGTAAAAAAAACACAGTTGATTGCATGTGTTGGTACAGCACTGCAAAATTAAGAAATTAATCATTGCTTTCAAACAAAAACAGAATATAAAACTTGCTTAAATGTTGTTATTGCCCGGCACCTTGCATCAAAACGATTGCAGGAGATTGCTCAATCGCTCTTTTTTCAATACCTTTGCACTCTCATCACTTCCCAAGAACATGCAAGAGCGAGCACTGCTTGCCCACAATCACATCAAAGCGCAATGGAACAAGAATTTGCATCAACGCTACTCGAGAATGCTGTCAATGAATTTGCCAAGTTGCCGGGCATAGGTCGCAAAACCGCCCTGCGCCTTGTGTTGCACCTGCTCAAGCAAGACGAGAGCGTGGCTCACAGCTTTGGCGAGAGCATCATTAAGATGCGCGACGAGATTAGGTATTGCCGCGTGTGCCACAACATCAGCGAGAGCGAGGTGTGCCCCATTTGCTCCAACCCTGCCCGCGACAGCGAGACCTTGTGTGTGGTTGAGAATGTGAAAGACGTGATGAGCATCGAAAACACCCATCAGCACCATGGGCTGTATCACGTGTTGGGAGGCCTCATTTCGCCCATGGACGGCATAGGGCCACAAGACATCGAAATCGACAGTCTTGTAGAGCGGGTGCAACAGGGCAAGGTCAAGGAGATTATATTGGCTCTAAGTGCAACCATGGAGGGCGACACCACCAATTTCTACATTTTCAGAAAACTGGCACCCTACCCCAACGTGAAAATCACCATGCTGGCACGTGGAGTGAGCGTGGGCAACGAAATTGAATATACCGATGAGCTGACGTTGGGGCGCAGCATTCAAAACCGCACCCTCTTTAGCGACACTTTCCACAAAGAGCAATAACACGCGCAACCTCAACAATTTATAGAATAGGGCTATGGCAGACAACTATGTAGAATATCACTGGCAAGAATTTGAGGCTCGCAAAGCCAAGAAGGAGAAAGAGCGCAAAAAGCGATTGCGCCGCTATCTCGAAGCCTACAAGAAAAAGCTGGCACAAGAGAAAGCACAAGAAACCGACGAGGCTTCCTCTACTTGCGCTCAATAACTAAATGTGAAGAGAGCACGCGCTCCTCTCTCTTGTGAACTATTGAGGCCGATAGGCCAAAGCCGCACCAATAGCTGTGAGATAGACTGCATGCTCGGGAATGTGAAATCGCACGCCATACAGGTCTTCCATCATGGGAAACACCTCGCGACACTCGGGCAGGCGAGTGAGATTGCCAATGAGCACAAAATCCTTGATTGTGGTGTTGAGCACCGATAGCACTGCTGCCGAGCCAATGGTTTCGAGCACCATCACGATGAGCCCCTTGGCAATGTCGGCAGGCTCGGCCGCCTCGTTCACTGCCTTGCCAAAAAGCGAAGCTGTGGCATAGAGTGGCAACCCTGGCAACACCTCGTGGCTGATGTCTTGAATTTGCAAGTTCACATTGGCGGCATTACCGCGCGAGGCAAGCTCCACCACCTTGGCAATGTTGCGCTTGTTGAGAAGCAGGCGCGACAAGCCCTGCAAAGTGCCTCCGCCCATGCTGATGCCACCTGCATGCTCAATTTTGTCGCCCTCAACACGCACCAGTGTAGTGCCGGTGCCCATCGACACCACCATGATGGGGTCGGTTTTGATGGCATGTTTAGCTCCCAGGCCATCACATTCAAACTCTCCCACCTTGCTTGTGGGCAAGCCATAAATGGGCGTTGTCACCCCCGAAGCTCCCACACCGGTGAGCATCACATGCTCGATGTTGCCAAGCTCGATGCCATTGTCATAGATATACTTGCCAAAAGCCCCAAAAAGCGAGGTAATGGGGTCGGTGGCCGTGATAAACATGGGTGCCTGCACCACTCCATTGTCAAGTCCCACAATTTTGGTTGTGCTACCACCCACGTCAATGCCAATTACAAGTCCCATATTGCTAATTTCAATTAATGTTTCTGATTTTTTGGGTTTCCTTGAAGTTTTACTCCTAAAAGAAAAATTTGATGGGGCAAAATTAGTGCATTGGCTACTACTTTACAAAATAAATGTTAACTTTGCTTCGTTTTACTGCAAAAGAAATCGACAACTTTGGACATTAGTGTGGTCATAGTGAGCTATCGCGTGAAGTACTTCCTTGAGCAAACACTCAGGGCAGCACAAGAGGCATTGCAGGGCTACGAGAGCGAGATTATCGTGGTCGACAACAACTCGGGAGGCGACACCATGCCTTTTATCAAAGCCCGATTTCCACAAGTGAAGTTTATTGAAAACGACCACAATGTGGGGTTTGGCCGAGCCAACAACCAAGCCATCATGCAGGCCCAAGGCACCCACACGGTGATTCTCAACCCCGACACCATCATCACCCCACAGTGCATTGAGCGCTGTGTTGAGTGGATGCAATCGCACCCACGATGCGGAGCCATTGGGTTGCACATGCTCGACGGCAACGGAGTGTTTTTGCCCGAGTCAAAGCGTGCATTTCCCACTCCATGGGTGTCGTTTTGCAAAATATTTGGCTTGTCGATGCTGTTTCCCCGCTCGCCATGGCTGGCCAAATATCACCTGCGTTTTCTTGATGAGCATCAAGCCCACCGCATCGACATTCTGTCGGGTGCATTCATGTTTTGCCGCACTCGATTGTTGCAAGACATCAAGGGCTTTGACCCCGATTTTTTCATGTATGGCGAAGACATCGACATCTCCTATCGCATGGTGCAACAAGGCTTCGACAACTGGTATCTGCCCGTTGACATGGTGCACTACAAGGGCGAAAGCACCAAGAAAGATTCTCTGCGCTATGTGCAAGTGTTCTATGACGCCATGCTCATTTTTTATCGCAAGCATTATCCCGGCTTTGGGTTGCTGGCCTACCCTTTCATTAAACTGGGCGTGTGGTTGCGCCAAGGCATAGCCATTGCCAAGCGACTGGCCGGCCGAGTGGTCCACTACTTCAAGGCTCAACCCACTGCAATAGCAGGAAGTTGGGTTATCTTGAGCCAACAACCACACCACGTGGCACAGCAAATGGGCATCGACACTTTTGCAACTTCCATTCCCCCAACGAGCAACGCCAATGTGCTACTCGATGATGAGAGCTACAACTATAGCCAACTGGTCGACATCATTGCCCGTGAAACTCGCAGGGGGGTGCTGTTTCACATCTATGCAAGTCGCAACAAAGTGCTCATAACGCCTAAAATGAAAGACTGATGAACAACTGCTCTCCCCTAAGCAACACACACATCACACTTCGAGCTCTTGAACCCACCGATCTCGACCTCCTATATGAATGGGAAAACGAGGCTTCGCTATGGGTGGCAAGCAGTTGCATCGCACCCTACTCGCGACAAATGTTGTGGAAATATCTTCAAGAAAATAGCAACGACATCTACCAAACCCGTGAATTGCGCCTTGTGGCCACCCTTGCCGAGTCGGGGCAAGCCATTGGAATTGTAGATTTCACCAACTTTGACCCCCTCAACAATAGAGCCGAACTTGGCCTATTGATTGCACCACCATTTCAAGGAAAAGGATTGGGACGGCACACCCTCGACATTGCCACACGCTATGCCCTTGAGTGCATAGGCCTAAGACAGCTCTATGTGTTCATTGCCCACGACAACGTGGCATGCCTCTCACTTTTTGCCGAGGCGGGGTTTGAATTGGCCGGTGTGCTCAAGAGTTGGCAAAAAAGAGGACATCACTACCACGATGTGCACCTGCTTCAATGCATCTTTTGATGGCTTAGCTCTGTGATTGGAGTCTAATTATTGATCACCTCGCGAGGCCAGTTGAGCCACATGCGATATTTCTCGCCAAAAGCTTCCACAGCATTGCGCCACAAGCTCTCCTCGGCTTCGGCCATAAGCATGGTAGGCTCGGCTTGCTTGAGCACAGCCCAATCGTGACGCGCAATTTCGCCGGCAAGCTGTCCTTGTGTCCACCCGCTATAGCCCAATATAAACTTGAGATGTCCTGCCACGGGGTCACCTCCCGCCACATGAGCCTTCACGGCCTCATAGTCGCCACCAAAGTAGAGCCCACGCGCAAGCTGAATGCAACCGGGCACAATCTCGGGACCAAGGGTGTGCAAAAAAAACATCATTTCGGGATTCACAGGTCCACCCATGTAGAGCGGAATGTCATCGCTATTGTCGAGCTCGGGCAACACATCGTGCAGGGTGTAGCCGGTGAATCGGTTCACCATCAAGCCCATGGTTCCTTTTGCGCTGTCGTGATCGACCAGCACTATTGCCGACCGCTTGAAACAGGCATCTTCGACCGTGGGCTTGGCCACAATCACGTTGCCACGCGACACAGCCGGTTGCTCATCAAAAAGGTTAAAAATATCTACGCTAATTTCCTCCATAGTATAATCGCAAAAGTAATAAAAAACAAACTAACCCACAAATGAAAATAATTGCGTAACTTTGCACATACAGAATGCGTGTTTTTTTCGCGTCATATGCTGCGAGTAGAGACACTTTTCATTTAAGATGATTATAGATTATGAAAGTATTAAAGTTTGGAGGAACATCGATGGGCTCGATTGAGAGCCTAAAAAACGTGAAATCAATCATCGATAGCCAAACCAGTCGTGTGGTAGTGGTGGTATCGGCCATGAGTGGAGTAACCGACACCCTGCTCAACATGGTGCACAAGGCCGAAGTTCAAGACCACTCCTATGAGCTCACATTGCAACAACTCTATCAACGCCACCTGAGCGTGATCGATGGGGTTGTGCCTGCCCACAACAAGCAAGCTTGCATTCATATTATCGACAAATTTTTCAATGAGGGACTCCCCCAATTTTTGGGCACTCTCTACACCAACAAGCAACTCGACGAGGCTGTGAAAACAACACTCGAAGATGCCATCGTGAGCCACGGCGAGATTTTATCGTCGGCTATCCTCACCCACATGCTCCAAGATGTTGAAGGGCTCTATGCCCCTCACTTCATCAAGACCCAAGACATTGATGGCGAGCGCATTCTCGACAACAGCACATTCGACCTTGCCAAGCAAGCAGTAGCCAAGTGCCAAGCAACGGTCATGGTGACTCAAGGATTTATTGCCCAAGACATCAGCAACAACTTCTCGACCAACTTGGGGCGTGGAGGTAGCGATTTCACTGCCGCTATCATTGCTGCTGCCATCGATGCCCAAAGTCTCGAAATATGGACCGATGTCGATGGTTTCTACTCGGCCGACCCCAAAAAGGACCCCAATGCCAAGCTTCTCGACAAAATGACCTATCGGCAAGCCATCGAGATGTGTGAAGCCGGTGCCAAGGTGATATATGCCCCCACGCTGTCGCCTGTGGCACTCAAGCACATTCCTGTGTGGGTGAAAAACACATTCAACCCCACAGCCCGAGGCACACTCATCGCCCACCAACCTTAAACTCACACAAAAAAAAGATTACTCTTTCCACCCCAAAAAACATAACTAAAACCTCACTATATCAAGCGCAACAACAATGAAATACTACAGCACCAACGACCACTCTCATTTTGTGTCACTCGAAGATGCAGTGCTCAAAGGCTTTGCCGACGATCAGGGGCTATACATGCCCGAAATCATTCCGCAACTGCCACAAGCCTTTGTGAGCAACCTCAAGGTGATGTCGCTACCCGAAATGAGCTATGCCGTTGCCAACTATGCCCTGCGAGGCGATGTAGAGGCCGAAGTGTTGCACAACATCGTGTTCGACACCCTCAATTTCGACATTCCACTTGTTGAAGTTGCCCCACAGCGATTTTCGCTTGAGCTATTTCATGGCCCAACAATGGGCTTTAAAGATGTGGGAGCACGATTCATGGGCAGGTTGCTCTCGCACTACACCAGCAAGCACAACCACGACATTCATGTGCTCATCGCCACATCGGGCAATGCCGGCGGTGCCGTGGCGTGTGGTTTCTATAACATTCCGGGGGTGCACGTCTATGTGCTCTATCCACAAGACACGCTCGACAACCTGCAAGAAGCACAATTCACCACTCTGGGAGGCAACATCACTGCCATTGAAGTGAATGGCACTCTCGACGACTGCAAAAACATGGTGATGCAGGCCTTCAACGATGAAGAGCTCAACCACAAGCTCACACTCACCAGTGCCAAAACTGCCAACATTGCACGCCTGTTGCCACAAACGTTCTACTACTTCTATGCCTACGCTCAAATCGCCAAACAAGGCTTCGACGCCAGCAATGTAGTGTTTGCTGTGCCATGTGGCAACTTGGGCAACATCACAGCAGGACTCATGGCAAAAAAAATGGGACTGCCCGTGAAGCGGTTTATTGCAACCAACAACAAAAACAACGTCTTCACCCACTATCTCAACACCGGCAAGTTTGCACCACAGCAGGTTGTGCCCTCTATAGCCCCCGGGCTTGATATTGGCAACCCTCGCAACTTCAAGCGCATCTTAGACCTCTATCCCTCACATGAGCAATTGTCAAGCATCGTGCAAGGCATGAGCTACACCGACGAGCAAATTGCCCACACCATAGCCACAGCGTGGAATCAAGACCACTACCTCTTTGACCCTCACGGAGCCACGGCCTATCGGGCACTCAACGACTGCCTCGACCCAAGCGAAGTGGGCATTGCACTCGAAACGGCTCACCCTGCCAAGTTTTTCAACACGGTCGAGAGCATTGTGGGCAATGCAGTTGAGGTGCCCAACACGTTGAGCAAGTTTCTCTATGGCACTCGCCACGTCACAAGCATGAACTCGGGCTTCACCGCCCTCAAAAAATTCTTGCTCAAGCAATCACAACTATAACAACAATTTCTTTTTTTTTAAAACTTTCAAGAGCATGAGTCGTCAAAACAAATATGGAACCCTCTTTTTCTTTCTCATGGTGCTTGTCATTGCATGGCACTTCACCGCAGTTCCATTCATCGTCTATGGGCATGAGTTTGGCATGAGCCTTGTGCACACCTTTGCTGTTGCCTTGGTGGGAGCACTTGCCTTGGCCGCTCCCTATTGGTTGCTGCCACGCTCGTGGCGCCCCCTCTCGTGGCTACCGGTTGCCCTCTCCACGGCTTGGGGCATCTCGCAATTGTGGTATGCTCGCACCTACAACGACATCATGCCCTTGCAAGTGTTCACCCTCACAGGCAACGTCAACAGCCTCTTGATTGATAGCGTGCTGGGCTCGGTGCGATGGGCCGACTTGTGGATCATCGTGCCCACGCTACTGCTCCTGCTCTTTCCTGTGAAAAAAATTGCCCACGCCTTTCCGCTATGGACATCGCCCAACTATCACCACGAGTCGCAACAGCGACTGAGCCGGCGTGTCAGGCCTTTTGCCATCACTGTGGCGCTTGCCTTGCTCATGTGTGTGCTCACCAATGTGAACCTGCTGTGGAGTGGCAAAGGCATGAAACAAGCCTTCGACGAGCGATATGCCACCTGCTTTGTCAACGCTCGCTATTGTGGCGAAAATGGCATTATCCCCTATTTGCTCTACTCGGCCCACGAGTGGAGACATAGCTACCAACCTCTCACCACTGCCGAGAAAGAGCAACTCAATGCCTTCAACAAGCAACTGCCCTCCTACTCCAACAACCCCTATGGCACACCGGGCAAAAAAAACTTGATTGTGGTGATCATCGAGTCGATGCAATCATGGCCCATTGGCATGAAAATCGATGGGCGAGAAGTCACCCCCACTCTCAACCAACTGCTCAAAAAACAGGGAACAATAAGCTGCTTGAATGTGGTTTCGCAAATCTCCTATGGGCACTCAAGCGATGGGCACTTCATCTACGACACGGGGCTGTTGCCCTTGTTGCAAGAGTCGGTGGCCATCAGCTTTGGCGACAACAACTTCATGTCGCTACCCAAAGCATTAACCGGCTATGACCGCCGCGAAGTCATGGTCAATGAGGCACAGTCGTGGAATCAAACCGTGACTCCATTCTCCTATGGCTTCCAAAAACTATATGCCCGCCAAGAACTTGATGCGGCACTCAAGCGCAACAACAATATCGACGACAACGCCTTGTTTGACTTCGTGAACCAAGACCTGTTGCCCCACATGAAACAGCCCTTCATGTTGCAAATGGTGACACTCACCATGCACACTCCCCACAAAACCGGCAAGTTGCCCCAATCATGGCTCACACAATCAAAAACCTATAACGAAACGGGGCGCAACTTCTTGAACGAAGTCAACAACCTCGACAACTGCTTGGCCTCACTCTACAAGCGATTACACGAGCTTCAACTCGACAGCAACACCGTGGTGGCCATTGTCTCCGACCACAACGAGGTAGACCTCAACGAGGTAGAGGGACGCCCTATCGGCACCCTGCGCGACACTGCCATTCCCATGATTGTCACGGGCACTAATGTCACCCACCACCGCAATAGCGTGATGGGGCAAATCGACATCTACCCCACCTTGCTCGACGTGATGGGAGCCAACCACTACCCTTGGAAAGGACTCGGACACAGCATTTTGCGCTATCCGGTGACCTCGGCAGTGAGCAAGCGTCAACAAGTCGTGGGCAAGCCCAACGCACTCACCCCCCACCAGCAAAAGGCATGGAGCGTGTCGCCCCTCTACATTCGCAACCTTGGCAAATAGTCCCGGCTTTTCGTCCCACAGATTTCACGGAATTTTTAAGACAGAAAATTCCGTGAAATCCGTGGGACAAATTCCGTGAAATCCGTGGGACAAATTCCGTGAAATCCGTGGGACAAATTCCGT
>CAMYCE010000065.1 GCA_947254205.1 uncultured Prevotellaceae bacterium | reverse complement strand
CGGTCTCCAAAACCGTAGGTCGTGAGTTCGAGTCTTACTTCCCGTGCTAATTTTTAAGACACTATAATGGCAAAAAATAAAATACTTACGGATTTAGAGGAATCTTATAACGAGCTCGTTCATAAGGTTTCTTGGCCATCCAAGACCGATTTGGCCAACAGCACGGTGATTGTCATGGTAGCTTCCATACTCATGGCACTCGTAGTTTGGGCTGTTGATGCCACAATCAACTGGGTGATGCACGGAGTTTACAGCCTCTAATGCGGTAATTACTTCCCAACGCCACTTCTCCATATCAATGGGCGTTGACCGCAAAAAGAGGAATCACTGTAGATTCCAGAATTTTTCCAAAATCAAATTCAATTTCTCAATCAAGAAAGAACACTAAGCAAGAAACAATGGCTGAAGGTAACAAACACTGGTACGTTTTGCGTGCTATATCTGGAAAAGAGGGTAAAATCAAGGAATTGCTTGAAGCTACCTGCAAGAATGATGATTTCTTAAATGATCATCTACACCAGATTTTGGTGCCTACCGAGAAAGTCTACACCACACGTGCAGGCAAGAAGGTGCTCAAAGAGAGAAATCTCTTTTCGGGCTATGTCTTTGTTGAGGCTACTCTTGAGGGTGAAGTTGAAGATTTCTTGCGCAATACTACCAATGTGATCGATTTTGTGCGCGGACGCGACGTGGCCCACAAGCCCGAACCCATTCGCGAGAGCGAGATTGCTCGCATGCTTGGTGCTGCCGAGGCCGAAGGCAATGTTGCCGACGACGACGTGGCCAACGATTTCATTGTGGGTGAAACTGTAAAGGTCAACTATGGTCCTTTCAGTGGCTTCACTGGTGAGATTGAAGAAGTGAACCGAGAGAAACGCAAACTCAAGGTGATGGTTAAAGTGTTTGGTCGCAAGACACCTCTTGAGTTGGACAATTCGCAAGTAGAGCGTGAGTGATATTGACCATCTGAGTTTTAATGTTACGTGAAACTCTATCGACAATATATTTACTCGTGCACCGTTTTTAAAATCATAAAAACAATTAAGAACAATGGCTAAAGAAATTGCTGGACAGTTAAAATTACAGATTAAAGGTGGAGCAGCAAACCCTTCACCGCCAGTAGGCCCTGCTTTGGGTTCTAAGGGTATCAACATCATGGAGTTTTGCAAGCAATTCAATGCCCGCACTCAAGCCAAGGCTGGCAAGGTGTTGCCTGTAGTAATCACTTACTATAGCGACAAGAGTTTTGACTTTGTTGTTAAAACTTCGCCTGCTGCCGTGCAACTCAAGGAAGTGGCTAAGCTCAAGAGCGGTTCGGGTGAACCCAACCGCAAGAAGGTGGCTACTATCACTTGGGAGCAAGTGAAGGCAATTGCTGAAGACAAAATGGAGGATTTGAACTGTTTTACTGTAGCCTCGGCGATGAAGATGGTCGCTGGAACAGCAAGAAGTATGGGTATCAATGTTAAGGGTCCATTCCCTGAAAATATTTAAAACTTCAATTGACAATGAGTAAACTTACAAAAAATCAAAAGTTAGTCGCTGAGAAGATTGAAGCTGGGAAAGCTTACACCCTCGCCGAAGCCTCCGCTTTGCTGAAAGAAATCACTTTCACAAAGTTTGACGCATCGGCCGATATTGATGTACGTCTTGGTGTTGATCCTCGAAAAGCAGACCAAAATATCCGTGGTGTGGTGTCGCTGCCTCACGGAACTGGCAAGACTGTTCGTGTCCTCGTGCTTTGCACAAGCGACAAGGAAGCCGAAGCCAAAGAAGCCGGAGCCGACTATGTTGGTCTTGACGAATATATCCAAAAGATTAAAGAAGGCTGGACCGATGTTGACGTGATTATTACACAGCCCCAAAACATGGGTAAGCTGGGTCCTTTGGGTCGCATTCTTGGCCCTCGTGGCTTGATGCCTAACCCCAAGAGTGGCACCGTTACTCAAGACGTTGCTAAGGCTGTGAAAGAAGTAAAACAAGGCAAGATTGACTTTAAGGTAGACAAGAAGGGTATTGTGCACACTTCGATTGGCAAAGTTTCGTTCACTCCCGATCAAATCAAGGAGAATGCGCTTGCATTCATCAACACTTTGATTAAGATGAAACCCAACACTGCCAAAGGCACCTATATCAAGAGCATTTATCTTTCAAGTACCATGAGTAGTGGTATCAAGATTGATACAAAATCAGTTGAGGCTTAATTTTTTAAAATTGAAGAACAATGAGAAAGGAAGATAAAGCTATCTTAATCGAAAATATCAAAGACGTTCTTGCACAGTATAGCAGTGTGTATCTCACTTCTACTACCGAGCTGAATGCCGAGAAGACAACCGAATTGCGTCGTGCAGCCTATAAGGCCGACGTGAAGGTGCTTGTTGTGAAGAATACCTTGTTGAAAAAGGCTATGGAGCAGTCTGATGTTGACTACTCGGGTCTTTTCCCCGCACTGGTTGGAAACACCACGCTCATGTTGAGCAACACTGGTAACGCTCCAGCTAAGCTTATTAAAGGTTTCCGTAAGAAAAAAGAGACTCAACCTGCCCTCAAGGCTGCCTTTGTAGAAGAGGCAGTGTATATGGGCGAAGAGAACCTTGAAACGCTCACTGCAATCAAGAGCAAGAACGAGCTTATTGCCGACGTTATTGCACTCTTGCAATCGCCTGCTAAGAACGTTGTTTCGGCTTTGCAGTCGGGAGGTTCTAAGCTCCACGGAATCCTTGAAACATTATCTAACAAAGAAGAAAAATAACAAACAACAAACAATTAAATCATACAAAAATGGCAGATTTAAAAGCTTTTGCAGAGGAATTGGTTAATCTTTCAGTTAAGGAAGTAAACGAACTCGCACAAATTCTTAAAGACGAATATGGTATTGAACCCGCCGCTGCTGCTGTTGCAGTTGCTGCTGGCCCAGCTGCCGGTGCAGGTGCCGCTGCTGAAGACGAAAAATCATCTTTCGATGTAATTCTCAAGGCTCCTGGTGCTGACAAGCTCAAAGTTATCAAGCTGGTTAAGGAACTCACTGGTCTTGGCCTGAAGGACGCTAAGGACCTCGTTGACAAGGCTCCATCGCCCGTTAAGGAAGGTTTGGCTAAGGCTGAAGCTGAAGGACTCAAAAAACAACTCGAAGAACTCGGAGCTGAAGTTGAACTTAAATAATATTGCCTGATTTTCAGGTAAATAGGTTAAGAATCCCCAATTATGTCGATTCTTAACCTTTTTGTGTCATAATAAAAATTTGAGTTCACTTAATTAATTTTTCAATGTCAGTTTCCAAACAACCACGCGTTAATTTTGCACGTGTCAAGAATCCTTATCCCTATCCCGATTTTCTTGAAGTGCAATTACAGTCTTTCAGAGATTTTCTGCAATTAGATACACCAACTGAGAAGAGAAAAAACGAGGGACTCTATAAAGTTTTTTCTGAGAATTTCCCTATTGCGGATACTCGAAATAACTTTGTCTTGGAATTCCTTGACTACTTCATCGATCCTCCTCGCTATAGCATTGAGGAGTGCTTCGATCGTGGTCTCACCTATAGTGTTCCACTCAAAGCCAAGCTCAAGCTCTATTGCACCGACCCCGATCACGAGGACTTTGCCACCGAGGTACAAGACGTTTACCTGGGTGCGATTCCTTATATGACCGATAAGGGCACGTTTGTCATTAATGGTGCAGAGCGTGTAGTGGTGTCTCAGTTGCATCGTTCGCCTGGAGTTTTCTTTGGTCAAAGTCTCCATGCCAACGGCACTAAACTCTATTCGGCACGCATTATTCCGTTCAGGGGTTCTTGGATTGAATTTGCCACCGATATTAACAATGTGATGTATGCCTATATCGACCGCAAGAAGAAGTTGCCTGTTACAACCTTGTTGCGCGCCATCGGTTTTGAGACCGATAACGACATCATCAAGATTTTCGGTTTGGCCGAGGAACTCAAAGTTAATAAGACTAACCTTAAGAAGGCTGTGGGTCGCAAGCTCGCTGCCCGTGTTCTAAAATCATGGAACGAAGACTTCGTCGATGAAGATACCGGCGAGGTAGTGTCGATTGAACGCAATGATGTGATCATTGATCGCGATACTGTGATCGAGGAAGACAACATCATTGAAATTTTGGAGTCGGGTGCTCAAACTATCCTTGTGCACAAGGAAGACGTGAACACCGGTGACTACCAAATTATTTTCAACACACTTAATAAAGATACTTGTAACTCCGAGAAGGAGGCAATCAATTTTGTTTATAGGCAGTTGCGCAACGCCGAGCCACCCGATGACACAAGTGCCCGTGAGGTCATCAACAATCTTTTCTTTAGCGAAAAGCGTTATGATTTGGGCGATGTGGGTCGCTTCCGCATTAACAAAAAGTTAGGGCTCAACACCCCCGACGATGTGCGTGTGCTCACCAAGGAAGATATTATCGAGATTATTCGCTATCTCATTGGCTTGATCAACAGCAAGACCGATGTTGATGATATTGACCACTTGAGCAACCGTCGTGTGCGCACTGTGGGCGAGCAGCTCTACAACCAGTTTGGTGTGGGCTTGGCTCGCATGGCTCGCACCATTCGTGAGCGCATGAATGTGCGCGACAACGAGGTGTTCACGCCAATCGACCTCATTAATGCTAAGACTATTTCGTCGGTTATCAACACATTCTTTGGTACCAACGCTTTGTCGCAATTTATGGACCAAACCAACCCTCTTGCCGAGATCACGCACAAGCGTCGCATGTCGGCTCTTGGTCCTGGTGGCCTCTCGCGCGAGCGTGCCGGTTTTGAGGTGCGCGACGTGCACTACACCCACTATGGCCGTTTGTGCCCTATTGAAACCCCCGAAGGTCCTAACATTGGTCTTATTTCGTCGCTTTGTATCTATGCCAAGATCAATAAGCTCGGTTTCATCGAAACCCCTTATCGCAAGGTAGAGAATTCAAAAGTTGACTTAAACAACGATCACATTGTTTATCTCACCGCCGAGAGCGAAGAAGATAAAATTATAGCCCAAGGCAATGCCTTGATCGATGACGAGGGCAACTTCATGCGCAAGCGTGTGAAGTCGCGTCTTGAGGCCGACTTCCCTGTTGTTGAGCCGGCTCGTGTCGATTATATGGACGTTGCACCACAGCAGATTGCTTCGGTGGCAGCTGCCATGATTCCATTCCTTGAGCACGACGATGCCAACCGCGCCTTGATGGGTGCCAACATGATGCGCCAAGCTGTGCCATTGTTGCGTAGCGAGGCTCCAATTGTGGGTACTGGTATTGAGGAGAGATTGGCCTATGATAGTCGCACTCAAATTCAGGCCGAGCGCCCGGGTGTGGTTGAATATGTCGATGCCGACGTGATTCGCATTCGCTATGACCAGAGCGAAGACGAGGCTTTTGTGAGCTTCGACGAGCCTGTCACCGAATATCACTTGCCCAAGTTCCGCAAGACCAACCAAAGCACTACTATCGACTTGCGCCCAATTTGCAACGCCGGTCAACGTGTCAACACCGGTGATATTCTCACCGAGGGTTACTCGACCGAAGATGGCGAGCTTGCTTTGGGCCGTAACCTCAAGGTGGCCTACATGCCATGGAAGGGTTACAACTATGAAGATGCTATCGTGCTCAACGAGCGCATGGTGCGTGAGGACATTCTCACCAGTGTGCATGTTGATGAATACACTCTCGAAGTGCGCGAAACGAAACGTGGCATGGAAGAGCTCACCAACGATATTCCCAACGTGAGTGAAGACGCCACCAAGGATCTTGATGAGCGTGGCATCATTCGTGTGGGTGCCCACATTCGTCCCGGTGATATTCTCATTGGTAAGATTACTCCTAAGGGAGAGTCCGACCCCACGCCCGAGGAAAAACTGTTGCGTGCCATCTTTGGCGACAAGGCTGGCGATGTGAAAGATGCTTCGCTCAAAGCCAATCCTTCGCTCAAGGGTGTGATTATCAATACCCGACTCTTTGCCCGCGCCATGAAGAAGAGAAAAACTCGTGGTGGCGACCCCGAAATCGAGAAGCTCGATGCCGAGTATGAGGCCATGCAAGATGAGGTGAAAAATCAACTCATTGGCAAGTTGCTTGTGCTCACCGAGGGTAAAACATCGCAGGGCGTGAAAGACTTCCTCGACACCGAGGTGATACCCAAGGGTGTAAAATTTGAAGAGGCGGCTCTGCGCGAACTCGACTATGAGTCGGTGAACTTGAGCAAATGGACCTCCGATAACCATAAAAACGACTTGATTAGAGCATGTGTGATGAACTACCTGCGCAAGAGCAAGTCGATTGAAACCGAGTTGCGTCGTCGCAAGTTTGACTATCAAATTGGCGATGAGTTGCCTGCAGGCATCATGCAGATGGCCAAAGTGTATGTGGCCAAGAAGCGCAAAATTGGTGTGGGTGATAAAATGGCAGGTCGCCATGGCAACAAGGGTATTGTGTCGCGCGTAGTGCGTCAAGAAGACATGCCATTCCTTGCCGACGGCACCCCCGTCGACTTGGTGCTCAACCCTCTGGGTGTGCCCTCGCGCATGAACTTGGGACAAATCTTTGAGGCTGTGTTGGGCTGGGCAGGTCGTGAACTCGATGTGAAATTTGCCACCCCCATCTTTGATGGTGCCACAATGGACGACCTCAACACTTGGACCGACAAGGCAGGCATTCCACGCGCTGGTAGCTGTCAGCTCTATGACGGCTCAACTGGTGAACCATTCGACCAAAAAGCAACTGTGGGTGTTACCTACTTCTTGAAGCTCGGCCACATGGTCGAAGACAAGATGCACGCTCGCTCCATTGGTCCTTACTCTCTCATCACGCAACAGCCACTTGGTGGTAAAGCCCAGTTTGGTGGTCAACGTTTTGGTGAAATGGAAGTTTGGGCACTTGAGGCCTTTGGTGCGTCGCATGTGCTTCAAGAAATCCTCACAATCAAGAGCGATGATGTGGTGGGTCGCAGCAAGGCCTATGAGGCTATTGTCAAGGGCGACACGATGCCAAATCCTGGCATTCCAGAGTCGCTCAATGTGCTTCTCCATGAGTTGCGCGGATTGTGCTTGAGTGTGAAACTTGAATAATAACGTCGCTATAATACATTTACAATGGCTTTTAGAAAAGACAATAAATTAAAGAGTAATTTCTCTCGAATTTCGATTAGTTTGGCTTCGCCCGACGAAATTCTTGAAAATTCCTTTGGTGAGGTTCTCAAACCCGAGACCATCAACTACCGTACATATAAGCCCGAACGCGATGGCCTTTTTTGCGAGCGCATTTTTGGTCCGGTAAAAGACTATGAGTGCCACTGTGGCAAGTACAAGCGCATTCGCTACAAGGGCATTGTGTGCGATCGATGCGGCGTTGAGGTGACCGAGAAGAAGGTGCGTCGTGAGCGCAGCGGACACATTCAGCTGGTTGTGCCCGTAGCCCACATTTGGTACTTCCGCTCTCTGCCCAACAAAATTGGATATTTGTTGGGACTGCCCACCAAGAAACTCGACTCAGTTATCTACTATGAGCGTTACATCGTCATCAATCCAGGCACTGCCACTCTTGCCGATGGCACCGAGGTGCAAAAATATGACCTGTTGAGCGAAGACGAGTATCTCGATATTCTCGAAAAGCTCCCACGCGACAACTACATGCTTGAGGACACCGACCCCAACAAGTTTGTTGCCAAGATGGGTGCCGATGCCATCTATGACCTGCTCACACAACTCGATTTAGACTCGTTGTCCTACATGTTGCGTGACCGTGCAGGCAAGGAAACTTCACAGCAGCGCAAAACCGAGGCCCTCAAACGCCTGCAGGTGGTTGAGTCGTTCCGCTCAAGCAAGACTGTGAACCGCCCCGAATGGATGGTGCTCAAGGTGATTCCCGTGATTCCTCCCGAGTTGCGCCCTCTTGTGCCACTCGATGGTGGTCGCTTTGCAACCAGCGACCTGAACGATTTGTATCGTCGCGTGATTATTCGCAACAATCGTCTCAAACGTCTTATCGAAATCAAGGCTCCCGAAGTGATTTTGCGCAACGAGAAGCGCATGTTGCAAGAGGCAGTCGACTCGTTGCTCGACAACTCTCGCAAGTCGAGTGCCGTGAAGAGCGACGCCAATCGCCCCTTGAAGTCGTTGAGCGACAGCTTGAAAGGCAAGCAAGGACGTTTCCGTCAAAACTTGCTGGGTAAACGTGTCGACTATAGTGCACGTTCGGTGATTGTTGTGGGTCCTGAACTCAAAATGGGCGAGTGCGGTATTCCCAAAGACATGGCGGCCGAGCTCTACAAGCCCTTCGTGATTCGCAAGCTCATTGAGCGTGGCATTGTCAAGACAGTGAAGAGTGCCAAGAAGATTGTCGATCGCAAAGAACCTGTGGTTTATGACATTCTTGAAAATGTGATGAAGGGTCACCCTGTGATGCTCAACCGTGCCCCAACACTGCACCGCTTGAGTATTCAAGCCTTCCAGCCCAAGCTCATTGAGGGCAAGGCAATTCAGTTGCACCCACTTGCATGTACGCCTTTCAATGCCGACTTCGACGGCGACCAAATGGCTGTGCACTTGCCACTGGGCAATGAAGCTGTGATCGAAACACAGTTGCTCATGCTCATGCCTCACAATATTCTCAACCCCGCCAATGGCGAGCCTATCACCGTTCCCTCGCAGGACATGGTGCTTGGTCTCTACTATATCACCAAGTTGCGCGAAGGCCGCAAGGGCGAGGGCATGGTGTTCTATAGCCCCGAAGAGGCTACAATTGCCTTCAACGAGGGCCGTCTCGATCGCAACGCCATCATCTCGGTGCGTGTCGACGATGTAGACAGCGAGGGCAACCGCATCAATCATGTGGTGAAGGACACTTGCTATGGTCGCATCATGGTCAATGAGTGCATTCCCGACGAGTTGGGCTATGTCAACGAGTTGATTTCTAAAAAGAGCTTGAAAAAGCTCATCACCAAGGTGATTCGCACCTGTGGTGTGCCACGTTCGGCCAAGTTCCTCGACGATGTGAAAAACATGGGCTATCGCATGGCCTATTTGGGTGGCTTGTCGTTTAACCTCAACGACGTGCTTGTTCCACCCGAAAAAGCCGAGATTGTGGCTCAGGGTGATGCCTTGGTAGAAGAAGTGATGAACAACTACAACATGGGTTTCATCACCAACAACGAACGCTACAATCAGGTGATCGACATCTGGACCAATGTGAACGCCAAGCTCACCGACACGCTCATGAAGCAAATCAGCAGCGACAAGCAGGGCTTCAACTCGGTGTACATGATGCTCGATTCGGGTGCTCGTGGTTCTAAGGACCAAATTCGCCAGCTTTCGGGTATGCGTGGTCTCATGGCCAAGCCTCAAAAGTCGGGTGTTGAAGGTGGACACCAAATTATTGAAAACCCAATTCTCGCCAACTTCAAAGAGGGCTTGAGCGTGCTTGAGTACTTTATCTCAACCCACGGTGCTCGCAAGGGTCTTGCCGATACTGCTTTGAAGACTGCCGATGCCGGTTACTTGACTCGTCGCTTGGTCGATGTGGCTCACGACGTGGTCATCACCGACGAGGATTGTGGCACTCTGCGTGGTCTTGTGTGCCACGAGGTGAAAAACAACGACGACGTTGTGGCCTCGCTTGCCGATCGCATTGTGGGCCGTGTTTCGGTGCACGATGTGGTTGACCCCACCACAGGCGACATTATTGTGCAGTCGGGCGAAGAAATCACCGATGCCGCTGCCGAGCTCATCAACGCATCGCCCATTGAGTCGGTAGAAATACGCTCGGTGCTCACTTGCGAGTCAAAGCATGGCGTGTGTGCCAAGTGCTATGGTCGTAACCTTGCCAACCACCGCATGGTGCAGAAGGGCGAGGCTGTGGGTGTGATTGCTGCACAGGCTATTGGTGAACCTGGCACTCAGCTCACCCTGCGTACCTTCCACGTGGGTGGTGTGGCAAGCAACATTGCCGCTGTGTCGAAAATGACTTCAAAATATGACGGTCGCCTCGAAATCGAGGAATTGCGCACCGTGAAAGATAAAGATGGAACCGATGTTGTGATTGGTCGCATGGGCGAAATGCAAATCATCGACCCCAACACCAACATAGTGCTCACCTCGTCGAACATTGCTTATGGCTCGAAGATTTTCTTCAAGTCGGGCGATATGGTTAAAGCCGGCGATGTGGTGTGTGAATGGGACCCCTTCAACGCCGTGATTGTGTCGGAAGTGAGTGGTACACTCAAATTCAACAACCTCATCGAAGGTGTTACCTATCGCAATGAGATTGACGAAACATCGGGCAACAGCGAGAAGATTATCATTGAGCCTAAGGACCGCACCAAGGTGCCCGAAGCCGAGCTATATGACCAAAATGGTCAGTTGATGAAGACCTATTCACTGCCTGTGGGCTCTCACCTCATGTTTGACGAGGGCGAAAGCATCACTGCAGGTGAAGTGTTTGTCAAGATTCCACGTGCTTCGAGTGGTGGTGCTGGTGACATCACTGGTGGTCTACCACGCGTGACCGAGCTCTTTGAGGCTCGCAACCCATCTAATCCCGCTGTGGTGAGCGAAATTGATGGTGAAGTTGAGTTTGGCAAAATCAAGCGCGGTAATCGCGAGATTATTGTGAAGAGCAAGTTGGGCGAGGTGAAGAAATATCTTGTGCCTCTGTCAAAGCAAATTCTTGTTCAAGAAAACGACTTTGTGCGTGCTGGCACAGCACTCTCCGATGGTGCCATCACACCTGCCGACATTCTTCGCATCATGGGCCCAACAGCCGTGCAAGATTACATCGTGAACGAGGTGCAAAACGTTTACCGCTTGCAAGGTGTGGGCATCAACGACAAGCACTTTGAGGTGATTGTGCGTCAAATGATGCGCAAGGTCAACATTCTCGACCCAGGCGACACTCGCTTCCTTGAACAGCAAATTGTCGACAAGCAAGACTTCATGGAAGAAAACGACCGCATTTGGGGCAAGAAGGTGGTGACCGATGCTGGCGACAGCGAAGACGTGCAAGCTGGTCAAATTGTGACTGCTCGCAAGTTGCGCGACATCAACTCCAACCTCAAGCGTCGCGACAAGAAACTTGTGGTGGTGCGCGATGCTGTGGCAGCCACTTCGGAGCAAATTTTGCAAGGTATCACTCGTGCTGCATTGCAAACTAAGAGCTTCATGAGTGCTGCATCGTTCCAAGAAACCACCAAGGTGCTCAACGAAGCAGCCATCAATGGCAAGGTCGACTACCTCGAAGGCATGAAGGAGAACGTGATTTGCGGTCATCTCATTCCTGCTGGTACGGGTTTGCGTGAATATCAATCTCTCATTGTGGGCGATCGCGAAGAGTTTGCCCTTGCCGGCCTCAACAAGAGTGCTCACCAAGAAGAGGTTGCCTCCACCGAGCACGCCGATGCCTAAAATGCTGAAACCATTGATTGCGCTCAACTTCAACAAGAGCGCAATTCAATAGCTATACACAAAAATCGCCCAAGGGATTCTTTCCTTTGGGCGATTTTAATTAAACCCCAATCGGTCATTAGGTCGCAATAAGAAAATATCTTAGGCTTTTCC
>CAMYCE010000064.1 GCA_947254205.1 uncultured Prevotellaceae bacterium | reverse complement strand
TGCCTTCGATTGAGGCATGCAAGTCTTTTATCTGTAACATGATGATGTGTTGTCTTGAATTGTTTTGTGTTTTGAGAGATTAAAAATAATATTGTGCTATCCCACGCTGCCTTCGAGTGAAACGCTCAGCAATTTTTGAGCCTCGACGGCAAATTCCATGGGCAATTTTGCCATCACCTCTTTGGCATAGCCGTTGACGATGAGCCCCACGGCATCTTCGGTTGAAATGCCACGTTGGTTGCAATAGAAAATTTGCTCTTCGTTGATTTTGCTGGTGGTGGCCTCGTGTTCCACGATGCTACTGTCGTTGCCCACTTCAATCACGGGGAAGGTGTGGGCTCCACTGGTGGCGGTGAGCAGCAAGCTATCGCATTGGGTGTAGTTGCGGCACCCTGTGGCTTTGGGCGCAATCTTCACCATGCCACGATAGCTGTTTTGGCTATTGCCGGCCGAGATGCCCTTTGACACGATGGTGCTTTTGCTGTTTTTGCCCAAGTGTATCATCTTGGTGCCCGTGTCGGCCTCTTGGCGATTGCGGGTGAGTGCCACCGAGTAGAACTCGCCCACCGAGTTGTCGCCTCGCAAGATGCAACTGGGGTATTTCCATGTGATGGCCGAGCCGGTCTCAACCTGTGTCCACGAGAGTTTTGAGAAGTCGCCTCGGCACAAGCCACGCTTGGTCACGAGATTGTAGATGCCCCCCTTGCCGTTCTTGTCGCCGGGATACCAGTTTTGCACGGTGCTGTATTTCACCTCGGCGCGGTCTTCGACAATGATTTCTACAATGGCGGCGTGCAACTGGTTCTCGTCGCGCATTGGGGCGGTGCACCCTTCGAGATAGGAGACATAGCTGTCGTCGTCGGCCACAATGAGCGTGCGCTCAAATTGCCCCGTCTGTGCCGCGTTGATTCTGAAGTAGCTGGATAGCTCCATGGGGCAACGCACCCCCTTGGGAATGTAGACAAACGACCCGTCGCTAAACACAGCCGAGTTGAGGGCGGCATAGAAGTTGTCGCGATAGGGCACCACGGTGCCCATGTATTTTTTCACGAGGTCGGGGTAGTCTTTGATAGCTTCGCTCATCGAGCAAAATATCACGCCCAGCTCGGCGAGTTTCTCGCGATAGGTGGTGTGAACGCTCACACTATCCATGATGGCATCAACAGCCATGCCCGATAGGCGCATTTGCTCTTCGAGCGGAATGCCCAGCTTGTCGAATGTTTTCTTCACCTCGGGGTCAATCTCTTTTTTCTCGGTTTGCTTTTTAGGGGCAGCATAGTAGCTGATGTCTTGAAAATCGATGTCGGGAATGTTCACATGCCCCCACTTGGGTTGCTTGAGGGTGAGCCAGTAGCGATAGGCATCGAGGCGAAACTTGAGCATCCATTCGGGTTCGCCCTTGAGGCTTGAAATTTGGCGTATCACGTCTTCGTTGAGACCTTTGGGTATGACACTTGTGTCGACATGGGTCACGAAGCCATATTTATATTCTTCATCGGCCGCTTGGTTGATGATTTTTTTCTCTTCGTCTTTTTTGTTTCCTTTTTTAGGAGTCATATTGGGTTGATATATCAAATCTGAGTTTGGCTTGGAATTATTTTTAAATCATAAAAAAAAAACTCTGCCAAATCAATGTTTCTAAATGAATATATTTTTGAGTAACAGTTCTGATATTTTTTGCTTAGTGAGCCCCCTCCGCCACACCTTTTGGGAGTTGGGCTGGTAGCGACTCGGTTGCAGGTTAAACTCATTTCTGTCACAAACTTTTACAATCTGCAAAAATACTAAAAATACTTGACATTTTCCCACTTTCGCTCCCCATGTTTTTTGAGGAGTGAAAGGGAAGTGAAAAGGGAGTGAGTGGGGAGTGGAAAGACGGCACGATTGGTGGTAGTGTTTATTGCTTAAAAAACTTCCACGGAGGTCACGGATTTATAAAGAAAAATCAACAAATTAAGCGAATTTAACGAATGGATTTTTTTCTTGAGGAGTGAAGATAAGTGAAAAGGGACGATTGAGATAGAGCCGCCTTGTTTGTTGAATTCGCTTAATTTGTTGATTCTCTTAAATTTCTGTGAAATCCGTGGGACTTGATTTGTAGATAGGGTGATTAGTGGGTATTTTGCGAAATTAGGAGTTGTGAGATTTGTTTTCAATATTATTTTTTCATAACTTGCGACTGCTTTTTGGGAGCAGTAGAAAGTTTCTATCTTCTTGATTGATAGTGATGACCGCTATTTGTTTCCAAAGAAGAATAGATAGAAGCGTTTATACCTTTATTAGTTTTTTAATGATAACTTTTCTATGAGAAATTTTTGTTTATTGACCTTTATGGTCCTATCAATGTGGTTGTCAATGCTGCATGCACAGACTACTAAAAACATTACAGTTGAAGAACCCGGCACTTTTGCCGAAAAAATGGGAGCCGATGCCGCTACTGTCACGCATCTCACCATTTCTGGAAAATTGAACACCAAAGACTTCACTACCTTTAGTACGATGAAGGCTTTGCAAGAACTCGACATGCTCAACGTGACAATAGTTGATGCTAAAGGCAAAAGCACTGGAGTGATACCGAGCTACACTTTTTTTAAGAAAACTGCACTTCAAAAAGTGGTGATGCCCACTTCGCTCAAGAATGTGGGAGAAGATGCCTTCTTTAAATGTAGCGCACTAAAAACGGTGGTGTTTTCTACAGGTGTTGAAACCATTGGCACGGCAGCCTTTATGGGTTGCAATTCACTCAGCGAGGTGAACTTGCCTGCCACAGTGTCTAATATCAAGTCAAAGGCTTTTTATGGCGTGGCATTTAAAAATTTCACTGCGCCAGCCTCGCTCAAAAGCATTGGCACCAATGCCTTTTATGGCTCAAAGCTCGAAACCGTAAAACTGAATGCTGGTTTAACGAGCATTGGAGAGGCTGCTTTTGGCGGTTGCCATGGCATGAGGTCGATTGACTTTGAAGAGGGCAACGCCCTTTATCATGTGGTAGATGGGGTGCTTTTTGATGCAACCGACACGCTCCTGCTTGCCTATTTACCAACCAGCCCACGCACCAAGTATTCTTGCCCCAAGACCGTGAAAAAGATTGGAATGGCCGCCTTTGACGGGGCTGTCAATCTTTTGGAATTGCGCATCAATGAAGGGGTGCAAGCCTTACCCACCGGCATGTGCTATAACGACACTACATTGCAAAAGTTATACTTGCCTTCTACTTTAAAAACCGTTGCGGCAGGTGCTCTTGATTTTTGTACTCGCCTTAGCGAGGTACACATTCGTGCCACTGTTCCGCCAGTAGCTGCTACAGGGGCTTTTGGTATCATGTTCCCCAACTATAAAATGAATCTATATGTTCCCAAAGGTTGCAAAGCTGCCTATGAAAAAGCCGAGGAATGGGGCGACAAGTTTTTGTCAATCAATGAGGAAGATGAAGAGGTGTGCTCGGTGACAATGAAGACCAAGCATGCTGTTGGAGAATATATTGGCTTGAGCATTAAAACCGATGGCGATGTGGAAGTGATAGGAGCAACCTATGAGTCTCCGGGTGTATTTAAGGTGGATTCTGAGGTAATCGAAATACGTGGTAAAATCACAAAACTCGATTGCAGCTCCGATAAGCTCACCTCGCTCGATGTGTCAAACGAGCCCGGATTGACCTTGCTGTGCTGTGACAACAATGAAATCGAAGACCTCAAATTGGGCAACTTGCCACAATTGCAAACGCTATATTGTGGCGAAAATAAATTGCAAAACATTGACTTGGCAGGACTTGGTGCACTTCAGGATTTGAGTTGCTGGGGAAATATGTTACCTAAGATTGATGTGAGTGCCAACCCACAACTTGTGTCGCTCATTTGCCGTGATAATAAGTTGGAAGGCACCCTCGACCTTTCGGCCAACCCCAAGGTGAATCAAGTGAATTGCTATAACAATGCTTTAACGGCAATTAAGCTTGCCACCAATAGCGAGTTGAAGCATCTTGAAATGCAACGCAACAATATCAATGGCGCCGATATGACCAACCTGATGAACTCTTTGCCCACCTATGTGGCATTCCCTGCCGAGGAATGGGACGATTATTTGGGCATGAACTTACAAGGATTGTATGTCACCGAGAAAGACCCTGCCCTTGAAAAGAATGTAGCATTGGTGAGTGATGTGAATATAGCCAAAGGCAAAGGGTGGCCCGTTTTTGCAATGAATATTGCCGACTATGGCGATATTGCCCCCAGCCCCTATGATGGGCAAGATGTGAGTGCCGTCGGTCAAGTCGAGAGTGTCCCCATTGATGTTTGCTATCATCAAGAAACAGGCCAATGCACATTGAGTGGAGTTGAGATTGGAACCGAAATTTTGATTTTTGACCTCTATGGCCGTCAAGTTGAGCGACTTGTGGCCAATGGAGTTGTCGTGAACGTCGATATGACCCAATTCTCGGCAGGAGCCTACTTGTTGCGTGCCGGTAAAAATGTTTATAAAGTGATGGTTAAATAGCACTCACTCTTTGCTGCTTCAAGTAGCACACGAGATTGATAGGGGGGCTGTGTCGCACATGAATTGCTGGCACAGCCCCCCTTGTGTTTTCCCTCAATGAGCTTAACCCCAATCGGTCATTAGGTCGCAATAAGAAAATATCTTAGGCTTTTCCTTGCCTTTATCATTTATTTTGGGGGAGCTATCAACTTGTGGGGTTGATTTTGAATTGTGGAGGTGTTGTGTTACCTTTGCGACAGGCAATAGGCCGTGCTTATACCCCCTTTTGTTATGGAACTCAAATGCCCCCATTGCAACAAGAAACTTGAAATGTCGCTTGAGGAAATTGCCTTGAGTGGCAAGCATGTGGTGTGTCCGCGCTGTTTGTGCGATTTTGTCGCCCATGATGTTGATGTGTCGGGGGTGTTGCCTGTGGCTGAACCTGCTTCCACTACTGCCCCCCAGTTTTGCCACAGTTGTGGCAAGAGTTTGCCGGCTTCGGGATTGAGTTTTTGCCCCTATTGTGGGGTGTCGCTCAAAATGCCCAATGTGGCAAAAGAGGCAGGCGTGCAAGTTGCTCAAAATGTGGCCACTGTGCCCCATGAGCCAGCAATGCCTCTACCATTGCCCCATGAGCCCGAAAACGGCATTCCCCCAATTCCCTATATGCCCAGTTATCATCTCATGACGCAACCAGCGTCGCGACGGTGGAGTCTTGAACCTGCAAGTTTGAAATTTAGGGTTTTGGCTTGGCTCGTGATTGCTGTGCTCACTGCTATTTTTGCGTGCATTGTGTGGGCTGGTTTGCATTGAGGCATTTTATTGTGACAAGAAAATTGGGTAATGCGCAAAATTTTAGTTAAATTAGCCGATGCTTTAATACATAATAGATACACAAGACCTATAATAACGAACCTCAATATTCTTTCAATGATGGATAAAAATCGATATTGCGTGATCATGTGTGGCGGTGTGGGTAGCCGTTTTTGGCCCTATAGCCGCTCCAGTAAGCCCAAACAGTTTATCGACTTCTTGGGCACGGGTAAAAGCCTGTTGCAACTCACAGTAGAGCGACTCGAAGGCGTTGTGCCTCTCGAAAACATAGTCATGCTCACCAATGAACACTATGCCGGGCTCATCAAGGAGCAGTTGCCTCAGTTGCGCGATGAGCAAATTCTCTTGGAGCCGGCTCGACGCAACACAGCTCCCTGCAATGCTTGGGCTGCCTATCACATCAGGGCTCTCAATCCTCAAGCCAAAATCATGGTGGCGGCAAGCGACCATCTCATTCTCAACACTGCCGAGTTTCAAAGTAGCGTGTTTAGGGCGTTTGATTTTCTCGACAAGCACCCCGAGGCATTGCTCACCTTTGGCGTGAAGCCCAACCGCCCCGAAACGGGCTATGGCTACATTCAGCTGGGCGATCGCTTGGGCGATGGTTTCTCGCGCGTGAAAACGTTTACCGAGAAACCCGATTTGGAACTGGCCAAGGTGTTTCTCGATAGTGGAGAGTTTTATTGGAATTCGGGCATGTTTTTTTGGGGTGTTGACACCATTATTCATGCTATCGAGAAATATGCTCCCGAAATTGCAGGCTATTTTGAGGCAGGAAAAGGCATTTTTGGCACGGCCAGTGAGCAAGAATTTATTGGCGAGATGTATGCCTCGTGTCCCAATATTTCAATCGACTATGCTGTGATGGAGAAGTCGCCCAACGTGTGTGTCGAGAGCGTTGATTTTGGCTGGACCGACTTGGGCACATGGGGAGCCCTCTATGATGTTTCGCCCAAAAACCACGATGGCAATGTCACGCAAAATTGCAAAGCCTTGCTCTTTGACAGTCACAACAATGTGGTGGCTGTGAAAGGCGATAAATTGGTGGTGGCAGCGGGGCTCAACGATTTTATTGTTGCCGATGCCGACGATGTGCTACTCATTGTGCCTCGTGGCGACGAACAAAAAATTCGCACCTATGTCAATGACGTGAAAACCACATTTGGCGATAAATATCTGTAAAAAGAGATTTTGAACAAGGAAAAATAAACCCCAATCGGTCATTAGGTCGCAAAAAGAAAATATATTAGGCTTTTCCTTGCCTTTGTCATTTATTTTGGTTCTTTTTGACTGCTTTTTCGGTTGTTTAGCCCGCTAAACGCCCTCAAAATCAATCAAAAATTACTCAAAATAATTTGACAAAAACAAAGAAACCTAATGACCGATTTGGGTTAAAACACACGCATTGGGCATACTGTTTTGATTTTTGTTGCCTAATGCGTGTAATTTTTTTTGAACCTTAATAGGTTGGCTCTGTTTCTTGGGCAGGCGTGAGAGGATTAGTCATCGTTGTCGACCGAGCTGCCGTTGATGCGCTTGCCCTGACGCTTGTTGATTTCGTTGGCGCTGGGTTTCTTTTTGAGTTGCTCTTGTCGGCGTTGCTCGTCGAGTTTGCGTTGCTTCTCTTGTTGAGCTTTGCGTTGTTGCTCCTTGAGTCGCTTGGCTTCTTTTTCTTGGGCGGCTTGTTGGCGTTTGCGTTCCAACTCCTGCTTGCGTTCCAGTTCTTGTTTTTTTTTGAGTTCCTCTTTCTCTTTTTTTTCTTTGAGTCGTTGAGCCTCAAGTTGTTGCTTGCGTTTGCGCTCGGCCTCGCGTTGTTGTCGCTTTCTGCGTTGGGCTTCTTGTTCTCGCTTGGCTTCGGCCTCTTTCTTAGCCTTTTTTTCGGCTTCTTTTTGGGCTTTGCGTTGTCGCTCTTGCTCTTTGGGCGAGAGTGGCACTTCTTTTTCTTTGGGTTTTACTTTGGCTTTGGGTGGGGGAGGCACGTTAGTTACCTCTTTGGTGACCTTTCCTTTCATGCGTTTGGTGCCACGTCCCTTGATGAGAATGTCGTTGAGTCCACAACCCTTGTTAAATCGGCACAAGTCGACATAGTGGTCGATGCCATCGATGCGTCCACGCTCTGAGAATTGCCACAAAATCCATTTTTGCCCCCCTGCAAGTCGAGGTTGCACCTTGGAGTAGCGAGCAATAAACAGAGGGTAGCCACTGATGCGCCCATGCAGATAGGAGTTGTAGAATGAACTGCCGGTGTAGATCATGGGTCGGCAACCATAGTAATCTTCAATCATGTTGGCAAAGGCCAGCACGCTGTCGGCCAATTGGGCGGCTGTGACACCACGCTTGGTTTCAACATCGATGAGCGGAATGAGGTCTTGGTCTTCTTTTTTAACTGTCGAGGTGAAGTTGCGAAATTGGCTCTCCACGCTCACTGTGGTGCGAAAAAAGTGATAGCTACCCACGCGTATGCCATGCTGGCGGGCATTGGCAATGTTGCCCTCATAGTGGCGCGAGCGATAGGTAGCCCCCTCGGTGGCTTTGACATACACAAACTTGATGTTCTTGTCCTTGGCCGTTGCGCTCCAGTCAATATCCTTTTGATAGCTCGACACGTCAATGCCGTCATATATCACATCTTCAATATCGAGAGTCTTGTCATCAATGTCAATCTGATGTTGGCCCTTGAGGCTTTGCATCGAGAAAAGTGTGATTAAAATGATGACAAGTGTGCGCATGAAATTTTCTTTTTGTGGGTATTTTCTGGTCGCAAAGGTAGCAAAAAGCTATTACAATCACCACTTTAACCATCAAAAATGAATAGGAAATAGCTTTTCTTAACGAAATTATATGCGCAATCCTCCAATTCACTCGCTTGCGAGACGAGTGTAGCGGCATGAGGACTTAGAGGAGGATTTTTTGTGCAGTGTTGCCAAGGTGGACAATATAGGTGCCTCTTGATGGCACTTGCAGAGTGCAGGATGAGGTGAGAGTGCCTTGCTCCACCATCTTGCCGTCGATGGTGTAAACGACATAATGAACTGGGGCATAAAGGCCTGTTGCCACCTCAATGACAAGTCTGCCGTCTTGTCCATATACCTTGCATTCCCCTGCATTGTCGGCAAGGGGAGTTTCTATTCCAGCGGGAAACTTGTTGGTTTCAATGATATTGGTGAAATAGTTCCAGCCAAATGCCTGCCGATATTTTTCACCTGAGCCAATGGGAACATAAACGGGAATATCGTTAGGGGTGAAGCCGTGGAATGGTCCTTTCCCGGGGTTAGCAACATCTTCTGCACAAAATGGTGGATTGGAGGATAGGGAATAAATCTTCTTGATGTATTTCCAATTTGCGCAACTTCCACCTCCCAAATATTCAAGCGAAGCAGGAAAAACGATAGAGTCTATAGCACAATACCAAAAAGCATCTTGCTCTATGCGTTTCAATCCTTCTGGTAAGTCAATAGGTTTAAGTTTTTGATCTCCCATAAAAGCATCTCTTTCAATCGCAATTACTCGCCAAGAAAAAAAAACTTCGTTAAATTCGCTTAATTTGTTGATTAAAATCCGTGGATTCCGTGGGACTATTAGCGAAATAGCTTGCCCACGATGGGGAGTTTGGTCAGCATGGGGCGCATGTGCTCGTGCCGGTACATGAAGCCCGTGAATACCATGAGCAAGGCAGTGCGATATAGGGTTTCGACCACCATGCCACCGGGCACAGTCACGAGGGCCATGCCGGCATAGAGGGCAAGGGCGAGCAGGGTGTAGAGGGCTATGTCCTTGAGCGGATAGGCAATGGGGTAGTAGCGTTGGCCCACGAAGTAGCTCAACGTCATGGCGGTGGCATAGCCGGCAAAGCCTCCCCAAGCACAAGCCATGTAGCCATATTGGGGCACCAGCATCACGTTGATGACAATGAGCACAGCGCAACCGGCAAACGAGAACACGGCTCCCCAAATGGTTTTGTCGATGAGCTTATACCAAAACGAGAGGTTGAAGTAGACGCCCATCATGATTTCGGCTGCCATCACTATGGGCACCACCTTGAGGCCTTCCCAATAGTCGGGGGCTATGATGTAGCGCAACACTCCAATCCATGCCATCACCGACAAAAATGCCAGCAGGGTGAAGATGATGAAATATTTCATCGCCTTGGCATAGGTGTCTTTATTGTCGCTGTCTTTGCTCTTGCCAAACACAAAGGGCTCATAGGCATAGCGAAAAGCCTGCGTGATGAGAGCCATGATCATGGCAATCTTGGCAGCAGCGCCATAGATGCCAAGTTGCTGTTTTTGGTCGGCAGCGTGGTAGATGTAGGGAAACAAAATCTTGTCGGCCGTTTGGTTGAGTATGCCGGCAATGCCCAGCACCAGTATGGGCCAGCTGTAGCCCAACATGCGGCGCAGCAACTTGCCATCGAATGTCCACTTGATGGCAAAAATTTCTTGCCAGAAGAAAAGCGTGACAAGCCCCGTGCAAGCAAGATTGATGTAGAAAGCATAGCCCACATTGAGCGTGAACGCGCTGTCGTAGATGCCAAAGAGGTTGATTTTGAACTCGGGTAACACCACAAAATAGAGCAAGTTGAGCACTATGTTCAAGAAGATGAACAGCAACTTGAGGGCGGCAAACTTGATGGGGCGTTTCTTGTAGCGCAGGTAGGCAAATGGTATGGCTTGAAAGGCGTCGAGGGCTACCACGACTGCCATTACTGCCACAAATGACGAGTGCTCGCCATAGCCGAGCCAGCCGGCAACAGTGGGCAAGAAACCCAGTACCATGGCCACAAACATGAGCGAGGTGGCACCCACAGCCACAAGAGTGGTGCTATACACGGTGGCAGGGTTTTCTTCGCTCTTGTTGGCATAGCGAAAAAAGGTGGTCTCCATGCCATAGGTGAGCATCACCAACAGCAGGGCAGTCCATGAGTAGAGGTTGGTGATCACGCCATAACCTCCCGATGCAGCCGAGAGTTGGGCGGTGTAGAGGGGCACGAGCAAGTAGTTGAGAAAACGCCCAACGATGCTACTCATGCCATATATGGCGGTGTCTTTGGCAAGCGATTTTAAATTGGCGGCCATTGTGATGTGTCGATTAATTGTTGTTGTCGTTTAACTAAACAAGTTGCCCTCTTGGTTGGGCAAGTTGCGATGCAGGTGGCGATAGGCCAGCTCGGTCACTTCTCGACCTCGTGGTGTGCGCTTGATGAGGCCTTCTTTGATGAGATAGGGCTCATACACCTCCTCGACCGTGTCGGCATCTTCGCTCAAGGCTGTGGCAATGGTGGAAATGCCCACAGGGCCACCGCCAAACTTGTCGATAATGGTGAGCAATATTTTGTTGTCGATTTCGTCGAGACCAAATTTGTCGATATTCAGGGCTTCGAGCGCATAGCGGGCTATGGCTGTGTCGATTTTGCCCGACCCCTTCACTTGGGCAAAGTCGCGCACCCGTCGCAACAGCGAGTTGGCAATGCGTGGTGTGCCACGACTGCGCAGGGCAATTTCGAGGGCAGCCTCGTGGCTGATGGGAATGCCCAGCAATTGTGCCGAGCGTCGCACGATGCCTTCGAGCGTGTCGTGCCCATAATATTCGAGGTGGCAGTTGATGCCAAATCGTGCACGCAAGGGTGAGGTGAGCAAGCCACTGCGTGTGGTAGCCCCAATGAGGGTGAAAGGTGCCAGCGTGAGTTGCACCGAGCGCGCTCCGGGACCCTTGTCGATCATGATGTCGATGCGATAGTCCTCCATGGCACTATACAGGTACTCCTCTACCACAGGGCTCAGGCGATGAATTTCGTCGATGAACAGCACGTCGTTCTCGTCGAGTGAGGTGAGCAGGCCTGCCAAGTCGCCGGGCTTGTCGAGCACTGGCCCCGAAGTCACTTTGAAGCCCACACCCAGCTCGTTGGCAATGATGTTGCTCAACGTGGTTTTTCCCAGTCCGGGAGGGCCGTGAAACAGAATGTGGTCGAGTGCCTCGCCTCGCATTTTGGCGGCAGTGACAAACACGCGCAGATTTTCGATAATTTTGTCCTGACCGGCAAAATCACCAAAAGCCATGGGGCGCAACGCCTTTTCATAGTCTTGGTCGCTCCTCAGCTGTTCGCCTCTAATGTCAAAATCTTCGTCCATAGTGTGTGCTACATTTCAACCCACAAAATTACTAAATTATTTCAATCCTCTCAACTCTGCCCTGCCACTTCTTCTCATCGTAGATTCAACTTCAAAATGCAACTACGTTTGCAAATTTAAGTAAAAGGTCT
>CAMYCE010000063.1 GCA_947254205.1 uncultured Prevotellaceae bacterium | reverse complement strand
AAAAAATAACGTGAAAAGGTTGACTTTGGCTTTGCAATGTTGTAATTTTGCAGTTGAATTATGTTAGTTGCGCAATTATCGCCCTGTCTAATCATAACTCAACCACATGATTATAAACAACTCATCATTTCAAAACATGACTCAAAAAACAAAAGAGCAGGCTCAATTGCAACCCTCCAAGCAAGAGGCCGGTTTCCCTTTAAATAAAATCAACTTCATCATGATAGCAACCTGTGTTGCACTCATCGTCGTGGGCTTTGTGCTCATGGGTGGTAGCAGCAATGTGGGCTCAACATTCAACAACGACATCTTTAGCACACGTCGCACTGTGGTGGGGCCAACAATATCGCTGGCAGGCTTTGTGCTCATGATATTTGCTATCATGTATAGGAAGAAGGACAATAAGGACTTGTAGAAACAGGCTCCTCAACTTCGCCCCCTCTTCACGCGATAGTCACATTTATTTTTTCACACATCGTTTTTTTGTTTCATGGACATTTTTCAATCCATTGTCATTGCCATTGTTGAAGGCTTGACCGAATTTTTGCCAATTTCTTCAACAGGGCACATGATTATTGCCGAGAATATGCTTGGAGTTGACACAAGCGACCCCTTTGTGAATGCCTACACCGTGATCATTCAGTTTGGCGCCATCTTATCGGTGGTGTGCCTCTACTGGAAGCGTTTTTTTGTGCTCAAGCCAGTGGAGCAGGGATCAACAGGCATGAAAGCCTTGTTGCAAAAATATGACTTCTACTGGAAGTTGCTGGTGGCCTTTTTTCCTGCCGCTGTGATTGGCTTATTGCTCGACGACGTGATAGAAAGCCTCTTGGGCAACGTGTGGGTAGTAGCCTCCATGTTGCTGGGTGTGGGTGTGCTATTGCTCTTTGTCGACAAGTGGTTCAACAACAAGCAAGATGCTCCACTCAACGAGAAGCGAGCTTTCACCATTGGCCTTTATCAATGCCTTGCCATGATACCGGGCACATCGCGCTCGTTTGCCACCATTGCCGGTGGCATGCAACAAGGGCTCACTCGCAAAACTGCCGCCGAGTTTTCGTTCTTTTTGGCTGTGCCCACCATGGCAGCCGCATCGGGCTACTCGGTGTTAAAGATGTTTATCAAGCCCGAGTTTGCCGCAGCACGCGAAGCCATGGCAAGCAATATCATGGTGCTCGTTGTGGGCTGTGTTGTTGCTTTTATTGTAGCACTCATCGCCATTAAATTTTTCATCGCGTTTCTCACCAAATATGGTTTCAAGGCCTTTGGCTGGTATCGCATTGTGGTGGGAGGCATCATCTTGCTCATGCTCATGAGTGGCACAAGCCTGCAAATGGTGAATTAGCCTTCTCATTGGCTACACAACTCCCAGTAACAATTTGGTGTGAGTGGCAACAGCTATCACGCGCCACATTCACACAGCCACTATTCAAAAAGATAAAAAACAAAGAATGCTCAACCCCATCGAAGGCGAAATATTTTATATCGACAAGCCACTGCAATGGACTTCATTTGCAGTGGTCAAGAAAATAAGGACTTGCCTGCGCAAGCAGTTGCACACACCCCGGGTGCGCGTGGGCCATGCCGGCACCCTCGACCCTCTCGCCACTGGCGTGCTGGTGGTGTGCACCGGACGCAAAACCAAGACTATCGATCAAGTGCAAGCCGGCATCAAGGAATATGTTGCCACCATTGAGCTGGGTGCCACCACACCCTCGTTTGACCTCGAAACACAAGTCGATGCCACCTATCCATGGCAACACATCACTCGCGAAAGAGTCGAACGCACCCTGCAAGAGCAGTTCACAGGCACAATCAAGCAGGTGCCACCACAATTCAGCGCCTGCAAAGTCGATGGCAAGCCAGCCTATGTGATGGCGCGCAAGGGGCAAGAGGTGACTATCAAAGAAAAGACCTTGATCATCGACGAAATTGAGCTTTTGCACTGCGACCTGCCCCACAAGCCCAGCATCACCATCAGGGTGCTGTGTAGCAAAGGCACCTATATCAGGGCATTGGCTCGCGACATTGGCAAGGCACTGGATAGCGGAGCACACCTCACAGCACTGCGACGCACCCGTGTGGGCGATGCCCGTGTTGAAAATTGCCAGTCGATAGAGGCTCTGCTCAACATGCTTGAAAATGAAGACTATGTGATGCCCGATGAAGCCGAGCTTCAACGACTTGAACGTGACCGACAAGCCAACAAGCAACGCATGGCCGCCCTCAAAGCAAGCCAAGCACGCCCACAGCAATAGTAATAATTAAAGAACAACAGTAATCAATTGAAAAAATATTCTCATGAAATTATCTGAATTTCAAACCAGCATGCCCGACGAGCTCATCGCAACTCACCCCACATTCAATCGCGACGAGTCACGCCTCATGGTGCTGCACAGCAAGACAGGCGAAATTGAACACAAAACATTTAAAGACGTTATCGACTACTTCGACGACAAAGACATGTTTGTTTTCAACGACACTCGTGTTTTTCCTGCCAAACTCGATGGCAATAAAGAAAAAACAGGTGCACAAATCGAAGTTTTCTTGTTGCGCGAACTCAACGAGGAGCACAAACTGTGGGACGTGCTTGTGGAACCTGCACGCAAAATTCGCATTGGCAATAAACTCTACTTCATGAGAACCGAAGGCGACCAGCCCTCCAACTTGAACGAAGAAGACGAAGACGACTATATCGACGAAATGGTGGCCGAAGTTATCGACAACACCACCTCGCGCGGACGCACATTGCGATTTCTCTACGACGGCCCACACGACAAGTTCAAGCGCAATCTCTTTGCCATGGGCAACACTCCACTGCCCTACTATATCAAACGCGAAGCCGAGCCCGAAGACGTTGACCGCTACCAAACCATCTTTGCTCGCAACGAGGGTGCCGTGGTGGCACCAGCCGCCGGCCTGCACTTCAGCCGTGAGCTCATGAAGCGCATGGAAATCAAGGGCATTGAAGATGCCTATCTCACCATGCACATTGGCTTGGGAAGCTACCGCGACATCGATGTGGAAGACCTCACCAAGCACCGCATGGACAGCGAGCAAATGGAAGTGACCGAAGAACTCTCGCAACGCGTGAACAGCACTCGCGATGCCGGCCACAAGATATGCGCCATTGGCACATCGACCTTGCGAGCCATGGAGAGCACCGTGGGCATGAATGGGCACATCAAGCCCTATGAAGGCTGGACCAACAAGTTCATCTTCCCTCCCTATGACTTCTCCACTGCCGACGCACTGGTCACCAATTTCCACCTCCCCTACTCGGTGATGCTCATGCTCACTGCCGCCTTTGGCGGATATGACACCGTCATGAATGCCTATAAAGTGGCCATCGATGAGAAATATCGCTTTGGAGCCTATGGCGATGCCATGCTCATCTTGAAGTAAAAAATTTGCAAAAACAAACACCCAACACTGCATCGAGCCGTTGCCCTAAACACAGCAACGGCTCGATGCTTTTGGGACACTGGTCACAAGCAACAATCAAAATAAGCCTCTTTTCACGAAAAAAAATGAGATAACAACGTGTTTTCTATAAATTTGAGTTATCTTTGCTAACGTTAAAAATGAACTGAAATTACTTTCTGCCAAACACTACACGGGGAATTAGATTTCATATATAAACAAATTATCTCATAATCTTCTAAACAAAATGAGGATAGACTTGAGTTCCAGAATTAAACTCGACCATGTGTCGAAACGCTACTATCGCCCTGAGAGCGAGCTTGAACTCGCCTCTCTCACACGCTATGAGAAAATCTACACCAAAATCTTAGCAACATCGCGCGAGGGAGCTACCGATGTGGCACAAGATATTGCCAAGCAAATTGAACGCTGCGTGAACGAGAAAGGCCGTTGCACCATAGCCTTTGACGCAGGGAAATGCGCCCTCGACGTGTATGACGAGCTGGTGAAACTCTACTTTGCCGACAAAGTTTCATTTGCATCGGTGGTGGCCTTCAACATTAGCGAATTGGGCATGGGGGGCGGATATGATGGAAGCGAGAGCACGCTCGACCGCCTCAACGACCACCTATTCAAGAAAGTAGACATCGACCCTGCCAACATTCACACCTTTAACGAAGGGGCCGACAAGAGCAATGTGCACAAGCTGTGCAAGCAATATGAAACAACTATCGACGAGTATGGTGGCATCGACCTCGTGATATGCCAGCTCACCCGCAATGGTGGACTTGCCTTCAACGACCAAGGAACCCAAACGTCGTCGTCGTGCCGACTCGTGTTGCTCAGCAGCGAGAGCCGTCAACGCATCGCCGACACCTGCCAATGCTCCAACACCCCCAGCACTGCAGTCACACTGGGACTTTCCAACCTGCTTGCCGCAGGGCGCATCTATTGTGTGGCTTGGGGCGAAGATTGCGCCACTGCCGCCATCGAAACTATTGAAGGCAAGCTCTCTGACCAAGTGCCTGCCTCCTGCCTGCAACTGCACCACAACGTGAAACTGGTGCTCGATCTCGATGCGGCCACTCAACTCACGCGCATTTCAACCCCATGGCGAGTGACTTCGTGTGAATGGACCGATCAAATGGTGCGTCGAGCTATCGTGTGGTTGAGTGCACAGACGAGCAAACCCATCTTGAAACTCACCAACAAAGACTATAACGACAACGGGCTGGGCGAACTGGTCTCCGTGTTTGGGTCGGGCTATGACGTGAACATTAAAATTTTCAACGCCATGCAGCACACTATCACAGGTTGGCCCGGAGGCAAACCCAATGCCGACGACACTTCACGCCCAGAGCGTGCCACCCCCTATCCCAAGCGAGTGCTCATCTTCAGCCCACGCCCCGACGATGCAGTAGTGTCGATGGGGGGAACCATGCGCCGGCTTGTGCAACAAGGCCACGAGGTGCATGTTGCATTTCAAACATCGGGCGATGTGGCAGTAGACAATGAAGACATGTATCGCACCCTCATGCTCAACAACAAAATCATCACCCACTTCAATCTCAACGACTCACGCACCGATAGCTTTGTTGAAAAAATCAGGAAAGAATTACTCAACAAGCGCCCGGGAGAACCCAATAGCCCACACGTGCGTTTCATAAAAGGAGCCATCTTGGTGTGTGAAGGCGTGATGGGGTGCCAGCACATGGGCATCAAGAGCGAGCACATTCACGAAATGTCGATGCCCTTCTACAACGACGATGCCTTTGGAGTGGGTAAAGTGAGCGAGGCCGACGTGACACCCATCATTGAACTCATCAAGAAAATCAGCCCCCACCAAATTTTCTTTGCCAACGATTTCAACGACCCCATGGGCACTCACCTGCGTGCCACCAATGCCCTGCTGGCGGCCATCGATCAGCTCACAGGCCACGAGTGCCTGAGCAATTGTCGCATGTGGATGTATCGTGGCCAATGGGGAGCTTGGGAGGCTGCCCACATCGAGATGGCTGTGCCCATGAGTCCCGAAGAATTTAGCTACAAGCGCGAGGGCATATTAAAGTATCAGTCACAAATGAGCGATGCGCCATTTCGCGACCCCGAAGACGGCGAGTTGAGCTGGCAACGCTCAGTTGAGCGCAACCAAGCCGCAGCCTCTATCTATGAGCAACTGGGACTTGCCTCCTATGAAGCCATGGAAACATTTGTGCAATATCACCCCACGGCCACAGACTCATAAATCAAAACACGCTTAGCAGGAGGCCCACAAGCCACATTTATCACCACAACCCGGCACAATCAAATCACAACTCATGTGCCGTGGTTGTTTTTTTTGCAACCCTACCCCTCAACTTTTAAGTCACGGCAAGAAATTTTCTCGATAATTTTAACTATATTTGTAAACTACAGCCCACAAGGCTACAAGTGAATTTTTCACTCTCGCATCTTAACTCTCATAACAAAATATCAACTATGGCAAAAAAAGATAAACTCAAATCCTTGAAACAAGAACGCCGCAACTTCCATGACGAGGTAATTAACTTTTTTAATAGTGCAGACAATATCCCCTACAACTATAAGCAAGTTTCAACCCATGTGGGTGCCACAACCCCCAAGCAACGTGCCCTTGTGGTTGAAATTCTCGAACAATTGCAACTCGATGGCTTCCTCAACGAGGTGACACCGGGCAAATTCAAGGCTCTGCAACGCTCCTCGATGGAAGAGGGAATCTTCATCAGGCGCAGCAACGGCAAAAACAGTGTGCACATCTCCAACGACGACGGCAACCCCATCTTTGTGGCCGAGCGCAACTCGATGCACGCCCTCAACGGCGACAAGGTGCTGGTGCACATCAGCGCAGCTCGCGAGGGGCTTGAACCCGAAGCCGAAGTTATCAAAATTTTGGAACGCAAAGAGCAACAATTCACCGGCACACTGCAAGTGAAGAAATACTTTGCCATGCTTGTCACCGACAGCAAGTTTCTGGCTACCGATATTTTTATTCCACACGAGAAACTCATGGGAGGGCAAACGGGCGACAAAGCTGTGGTGAAAATCATTGAGTGGCCCGAAGATGCCAACAGCCCCATTGGCGAGGTGATTGACGTGCTGGGCAAAGCAGGCGAGAACAATGCCGAAATCAATGCCATCATGGCCGAGTTTGGCTTGCCCTACAAGTATCCACAAAATGTGGAAAAAGCTGCCAGCAAAATCACCCCCGGCATCACCGACGAGGAGATAGCACGTCGCCGCGACATGCGTGACGTGACCACATTCACCATCGACCCTGCCGATGCCAAAGACTTTGACGATGCACTCTCGATTCAACGACTCGACAACGGGCATTGGGAAGTGGGCGTGCACATCGCCGACGTAACCCACTATGTGCGCCCCAATTCTATCATTGAAAAAGAGGCCGAGTCGCGTGCAACTTCGGTTTATCTGGTCGACCGCACTGTGCCCATGCTTCCCGAACACCTGTGCAACTTCATCTGCTCACTGCGCCCCAACGAAGACAAACTCACCTTCTCGGTGATTTTTGAACTTGACGATGATGCTAAGCTCTATAACTATCAAATTGTGCACACAGTGATAAGGAGCGACCGCCGATTTAGCTATGAAGAAGCACAACAAGTGATTGAAACGGGCGAAGGCGAGCTCAAAGAAGAGATTTTAACTCTCAATTCCTTGGCTCAAAAATTGCGTGCTGCTCGCTTTGAAGCCGGTGCAGTGGCATTCAATCGCGAAGAAGTGCATTTTGAAATCGATGAAAACGGCAAGCCTGTGAAAGTGCTGGTGCACGTGTCAAAGGAGGCCAACAAGCTCATCGAAGAATTCATGCTACTGGCCAATGTGAAAGTGGCCGAACACATAGGCAAGGTGAAACGTGGCACACGTGCCAAGGCATTTGTGTATCGCATTCACGACGTACCCAATAGCGACAAGCTCTCCAACTTTGGCGACATTTGCGCCCACTTTGGGCACAAGGTGAAAACAAGTGGCACCACTCGCGAAGTGAACTTGAGCATCAACAAGTTGCTCGACAAAATCAAAGGCAAACCCGAAGAGCAACTCCTCTCCATCTTAGCAATCAGGTCGATGGCCAAGGCCACCTATTCAACCCAAAACGTGGGGCACTACGGGCTGGCATTTGACCACTACACCCACTTCACATCGCCCATACGCCGCTATCCCGACATGATGGTGCATCGCCTGCTCGACCGATATGCCGAGGGCGGACGCAGCGTGAACCAACCTGCACTTGAAGACGAGTGCAAGCATGTGAGTGCCCAAGAGCAACTGGCGGCCGATGCCGAGCGCGCCTCAATCAAATACAAGAGCGTGGAATTTATGGGAGCAAGGCTGGGCGAAGTGTTCAGCGGTCACATTTCGGGAGTGACTGAGTGGGGCCTATATGTGGAACTTGACGAAACCCACTGCGAAGGCATGATTCCGGTGCGCGATTTGGTAGACGACTTCTATGAGTTTGACGAAAAAAACTATTACCTAATAGGTCGCCGCACACATCGCAAGTATCAACTGGGCGACCCCATCACCATTCAGGTGGCACGAGCCGATCTCATCAAAAAACAACTTGATTTTGCCCTTGTCGACAAGAATAACCCAGCCGGCAGCCACCGCATCGACAAAGCCCCCATTACCGAGTCGTCGAGATTTGCTAAGAAGGAGAGCAATAACGACCGCAAACGCAGTCGTTATGAAGGCGGTAGCGCATCACACAGGCAACAACGTGGCAAGCGTGCTGGCTCAAGCAAGCGTGCCAGTGCCAAGCCCTCTAAAGAAAAAGGCACAAGCCACAAGAGCCACAAGCGTGGCAAGCGTCGTTAAGACTTTCCTACCCCAACCCAAAACCAACCTCCTCTCAAGCATTATTACTTGAAGGGAGGTTGCTATTTTTGTGTAGCTGAGAGAGTTGTGGACATCGTCTTCATTTCATCTTGCCTGTGTATATTGAGGTTTCGGGGCTGAGAGGGAGTCGATGCATGGAGGTAATGATACTTATAACAAACAAGTATCATTATGACCCACCAACCGAAACAGAACCCCTATTTGGGGGCTGTGAGGGGGATAGAAGAAAAGCTGTCTTTCACATTGGTGAAAAACAGCTTCAAATTCTTTGTAGCTTATATCAAGATTATTTCTTGGCAGAAGTTTCTTCGGCAGCAGCAGAAGTTTCAGCAGCAGCAGAAGCTTCTTCGGCAGGAGCAGCAGAAGTTTCTTCAACAGCAGCAGAAGTTTCTTCGGCAGCAGCAGATACTTCTTCAGTAGCAGCAGAAGTTTCTTCGGCAGAAGTGTTTTCAGCAGCCTTGTTGCAAGAGAAGAAAGCAACACTTGATACAACAGCAAGTAATAAAACTAACTTTTTCATTTTTCTAAAATTTTAAAAATAATAAAACAATATTTTTTTTCTTCGATTTAAAATCGATGCAAATTTATAATAAAAATATCACATGCAAGCATTTTTTTACTTTTTTTTTATTCGAGGGGCTTTTTTTTCAGGTGAGTCTCGCCAATTATTTGCATTTTAAAACAACCTATTTTATTGCAAGCAAGACACTTGCACGCAAAACCGAGGGTTTAATTCTCAAACGTTAATGTTTGCTAACAAATAAAAGTCTCTCCTCCCCAAGCCCTAAAAAGCATCAATGGCTATAGAGAAAACGCTTGATGCTGCGCTTAGGCGTTTTTTCAAATTCGCTTGCCATCACATCGATGCGAGCCAAACGCTCATAGGGGGCAACAAGCTTGTTGAGCTCGGCGCGCACCTCTTCCATCATGCCCGGCAACTTGTCGCGCGTGATGCCTTGCTGATCCATCACCTCAAAGTCGGGATACACGAGTCCCACGAGCTTGCCGTCGCGCTCAACCACCAAACTTTCATTCACATAGGCCATGTTGTTGAGCTTTGCCTCAATTTCCTCGGGATAAATATTTTGCCCATTGGCACTCAACAGCATGGTTTTGAGTCGACCGCGAATGAAGATTGTGCCATCGGCACTCAATGTACCCATGTCGCCAGTGTGCAACCAGCCATCTTCGTGCAAAACCTTGTCGGTAGCCTCATGATTGTGGAAATAGCCTTTCATCACATTCTCGCCACGCACACAAATCTCGCCCGGAATGTTCTCGGGGTCATCGCTCAAGATTTTACACTCCATGAAACCGGGCAACACGCGCCCTGCACTGTGCAACACAAACTCGCGCCATGGCGTGTGGCTCACCAGCGGAGCACACTCGGTCATGCCATAGCCCACGGTGAAGGGGAACTTGATTTTATAGAGAAACTCCTCGACCTCGGCATTGAATGGAGCACCACCCACAATAATTTCTTCAAAATTGCCACCAAAGGCATCGACAAGACGCTTGCGAATTTGCTCATAAATCTTTTTGTCGAGCAAGGGCACAGCAAGAGCCCAGCGCAACATGCCCTTGCTAATCATGGGCACAATCATCTTGGTGTAGATTTTTTCAAGCACAAGAGGCACCGAGAGCACAAGTGTGGGTTTCACCTCATTCATGGCCTTAACAATAATCTTGGGCGATGGAATTTTACCCAACAAGGTGATGTGACTACCAGCGGCAAGCTGTGCCAGCATGTCGAAAGCGCAACCATAGGCATGGGCCAGTGGCAAAAACGACACAATGCGCGCTCCACGAAAACACAACTGGGAGTTCAAGCCATACACGATGTTGCCAGCCAAGTTGTTGCCCGTGATCATCACACCCTTGCTAAAGCCTGTGGTGCCCGATGTGTAGTTAATTTCCATGAGCTCCTCGTTGCTGATTTCAGGATATTTCACGTCATCGACCGTGTAGCCATTGGGATAGGTGGCCTTGAAATGCTCATCGTTGAGGGCAATCAACTCGCCTGCACGCTCGCCCTCTTTTTGAGAGAGCAAACTATAGTCGTCGAGCGAAATGGCTGCCTTGATGTTGAGCAAGCTGTCGAAGTCGAGCGTGTCAAACACTGCTTTGCTCACCATGAGCAACTTGGCCTCGCTGTGATTGACAATGTGCTGAGCATCGTTGGGGTTGAAATCTTGCAAAATGGGCACAATCACAGCTCCATAGGTGATAGTGGCCATAAACACAGCCACCCACGAGGGAGTGTTTTTGCCAATGAGGGCAATGTGGTCGCCCTTTTCAATGCCCATATCCTTATAGAAGATGTGGATTTTGGCAATGAGCGCAGCAAATTGCCCATAGGTGAGAGTTTCCTTAGTAGTATAATCGCTAAGGGCATTCAAATCCCAGTTTTCTTTAAAACTTTTCTCAAATATCTTGATTGTATTTTCCTTTACCATAATACTAATGTAATATTGAGTCAATAAATAATGCGCCAAACGATCACTTTTCTCAATGATGAGGCGCTATATCGACCATAATTTATCATTGCAGAAAAGCATAGAGGCCTATTCTTTGCGACAAAGATAGTTCTTTTTTCATTAACAATTAGCACATTTCGCCCCAAAATGTGTAACGCAGGACAACCTCCAGCCAATCGCAATCACTTAACGATTGAACTTTAATATTTTCTTTTCAATCATTTACTAACTAAAAAAAACAGAAAAATAGAATGGGGAGTTTTTTTTTATTAACTTTGTAGGTATCGAAACTACAACCTTTTTAAATAATAGACTAAAATGAGATTAATCATCGAACCAAACTATGCAACTGTGTCGCAGTGGGCAGCCCACTATGTGGCCTCGTGCATCAATGCCGCCCACCCCACAGCCGAGCGTCCCTTTGTGCTGGGTTGCCCCACAGGGAGTTCACCGCTGGGCATGTACAAGAAACTCATCGAGCTCAACAAGGCAGGTAAAGTTTCATTTCAACATGTAGTAACTTTCAACATGGACGAATATGTGGGACTGCCCGAAGATCACCCCGAGAGCTATCACAGCTTCATGTGGAACAATTTCTTCAACCACATCGACATCAAAAAGGAGAACGTGAACATCTTGAACGGCAATGCCGAAGATCTTGAAAAAGAATGTGCCCAATATGAAGAGCGCATTGCCAAGGCTGGTGGTATCGACCTGTTTATGGGTGGCGTGGGACCCGACGGGCACATCGCCTTCAACGAGCCCTGCAGCTCGCTCACATCGCTCACTCGCCAAAAGACTTTGACCCAAGACACCATTATTGCTGTCTCTTATACACATCTCCGAGCCCACGAGACAAGAGGCAATCT
>CAMYCE010000062.1 GCA_947254205.1 uncultured Prevotellaceae bacterium | reverse complement strand
CAAGGAAAAGCCTAAGATATTTTCTTATTGCGACCTAATGACCGATTTGGGTTTATATTGACGCACTATCAATGTTGTTGGCTTTTCAATGTAAAAAACAATATTTTTTCTCACAAACTATTGTTTTTTTCAAAATATTATTATAATTTAGTTGTCTCAAAGCACATTGAATGCTTGGAGAATGATTTCAAGAACCTGTAATCAACTTAATAATAACTTTCAAAAATTTTAATGAAATGAATCAAGTAAAACCACAAATGGGATTTGTAGAAGCAATTAAAACGTGTTTCAGTAAGTATGCAACTTTTAGCGGGCGCGCCCGTCGCTCAGAATTTTGGTGGTTCTATCTGCTCAATGCTATTTTGAGCTGGTGTGCCAGTGCGCTTGTGCAATGGAAAACGAACAAAGCCAATGAACTCATGTCGCAAGTGTCGCTCGACAGCGACTTTCAGGCACTCAGCGACCAGGCCTCATCGATCGACAACACATTTTTCATTGGCATTGGCATTTTGGGTATTTTGATGCTTGCCATGATCCTGCCCATGATAGCTGCCCATGTGCGTCGCTTGCACGATGTGGGCAAGAGTGGCAACCTCATGTGGCTCTATCTGCTGTGTGGCGTGGGCGGTCTTGTGCCCTTGTTCATGTGCATTCAAGATGGCAAGCCCGAGGCCAACCAATATGGCGAATCGCCCAAATATGAACCACAAGCCTAACCGAGAGGCACAAGTCATAGTAATAAAAAAAACACGGCAGGAATTTAGGTGTCCTGCCGTGTTTTTTAGTTTCTTTATCGCGACGACCGATTGGGGGAGGGTTAATATTCGTCTTCGTTAAAGAAGAAGTCTTCGTCGTTGGTGGGGTAATCGGGCCAAATATCTTCGATCGATTCATAGGCTTCACCCTCGTCTTCAATTTCTTGAAGATTTTCAATCACCTCCATGGGGGCACCACTACGCATTGCATAGTCGATGAGCTCGTCTTTGGTTGCAGGCCATGGAGCGTCTTCAAGCTTTGATGCTAATTCCAGAGTCCAGTACATAGTGTCTCGTCTTTTCCAAGTTTAAAATTTGGGCAAAAATAGCATTATATTTTATATATTAGATGCTTTTGTCCCAATAAATTTCCTCAAATTGGTAGTTAATATTGTTAAATCTTGCAAAAACAAAGAAAAAGTCGCTCAATCTATTCAAATATTGCAACACCAACGGGTCAACATAGCTCGTTTTGGCAAGACTCACAATGCGACGTTCGGCACGGCGAGCCACCGTGCGGCACACATCGCAACGCGACGAGAGCCTGCTGCCTCCAGGCAGTATAAACCCTTTCAATGGCGGTAGTTGTCCATCGATTTCGTCGATTTTTTCTTCAATCTCTTTTACATCGGTTTCGGTCAAGCCCATGATTGGATTTTTAGCGCCTTGACCATCGGTAGCAAGATAGGCTCCAATGTTGAAGAGCTTGTTTTGAATTTTGAAGATGAGATCGGGCATGGCAGGGTGCTCCTCAAGTTTTGAACTGTGGGCAAGAATGCCCATGTTGGCATTCAGCTCGTCGATAGTGCCATAGGCCTCAACGCGCAGGTCGTCTTTGTCGACACGTTTGCCACCCACAAGAGCAGTGGTGCCCTTGTCGCCGGTGAGAGTATAAATTTTACTTTTCATTTTTCTTGCTAATTTTATCGAGTTGAAAAATCATTTCTTCACTGCTCGCAACTGCTATCGACTTGTCGATGTGCTTGCCTCGCGCAAAGGGCGATTGTGCCGTTTCTTCAAGTTGCTTGAGCTGGGCAGAGTAGAGGTTGTCGATATTCACGACAATAATGTCGCGTGTGTCGTTGTTGTTGACAATGATTTGCGACAGGGTGCTGAGCCACTCATCGAGAGTGCCAAGCCCACCGGGCAGCACCACAAAAAGTTGTGCATTGTCGATCATGATGGTTTTGCGGTCGCCCAAGTCTTGGCAATTCACCACTTGATCGACCACTGCATCGGTGCGATGTTTAAACCTGTCGGGCACCACACCCAGCACTTTGCCACCAGCATCGTGGGTGGCTTGAGCCACTGTGTGCATGAGTCCACTTTTCACCCCTCCATACACCAGCGTGTGCCCGTGCTCGCCTATCCATCGTCCCAGCGCTATGGCTGGTTGTACAAATTTCTCTTCTAAATCTTCGCGCGAAGAGCAATAGACTGCAATTTTCATTTTTGTTTCCTCCTCATTATTTACTTGAAAATTAAGTTTTTTTACTTCAGTTCTCGCAACAGGCAATGCTCCCTCCCCCTCGTGGTGCTCTAAAGGTCGACCGAGCCAATCACATGCTTCACTTCCTTGAAAGCAAAGGTCTTGACCTCATCGTCGTGCTCGCATTGCAACGAGAGCATGCCATCGGGGGCCACATTGGCCAATATAGCCCTAAATCGCGTGCCATCGGGCAACTGCCACGTGTGGAGCCGACCATCGGCTCGATAAAGGTGGGCAAGATAGCGCTCATGCAGTTGCTCAAAGTCGCTTCCCTGCATGTGAGCAAAGTTGCACAACTGCTCGATGCGCCCACACACGTCGCGCAACAGCTCTTCGAGGTCATAGTCGATGCCTGTCACATTTTTCAGCGAAATGGGGTTGGGGGCATCGCTCAAAAATTTTTCTTGATTGATGTTGATGCCTATGCCAATAATTGAGTGGGCAATGTTTTTGCCATCGAGCGAATTTTCGATGAGCATGCCACACATTTTTGAATCTTTATAGTAAATGTCGTTGGGCCACTTGATAGCCACATGGGGCGTGTATCGACTCAAAAAGTCGAGCACTGCAAGCGACACTGCCTCGCTGATGTAGAATTGTTGCTTAGCTTCGATTGCAGGTTGCTTGAGCAGATAGGAAAAGGCAAGATTTTTGCCGTCTTCACTCTCCCAGCTATTGCCCTTTTGCCCCCGTCCCGCCGTTTGTCGAGGGGTATAAATCACCGTGCCCCCGGGCAATGTGGCAGCCACAGCCATCATGTAGCTATTGGTCGACTTGGCTTGGGCCAGCTTGATGAACTTAGGCATCGGGAAACGTCATTTTAAGTGTGCGGCTATCATCGTCGTTCACCTGAATCTCCACTGTCACTGTGTCGTCGGGCAAGAGCCCATCAATGCGCTCGGGCCACTCTATCAAGCACAACGCTCCGCTATCGAAGTAGTCTTCAACCCCAATGTCTTCGGCTTCCTCTTCTTTTTCGAGGCGATAGCAATCGAAGTGATAAATGAGCTCGGCTGTGGTGTCGCTGCGATACTCGTTGATGATGGCAAATGAGGGCGAGTTGGTGCTGTCGGTTTCAACTCCCAATTCACGACACAGGGCATTGATAAATGTGGTTTTGCCTGCGCCCATATCGCCATAAAAAGCATAAACCGTGAAGTCGCCCATGTGGCTCATAAACTCACGAGCCGCCACGGGCAACTCGGCTGTGTTTTTGATTAAAATTTCAATTGTAGTCATCATTCCAAAATTACGTTTCTCGCAAAATTACACAAATAATTGAGATTTACAATATCACGGCTTGAGATGGTGGCACACATAGGTTGATGAGGCATCGAGCACATCAAAGTCATAGCCACGGTCTTTATAAAACTTGATGATGGCTGGCAAGGCTTGCACTGTCTTGACCTTGGCAGCCGCATCGTGCATGAGAATGCACACTTGGCGAGGCTTTTCGCGACAAGAGTTGGTGGCAATGCTACTGACAGTTGAGGTGCGCCCCTCGGCATCTTTAGAGTCGACATTCCAGTCGTGATATTGATAGCCACTATCAAGCACAGCTTGGCACAAGTCTTTCATAAACTTGCTGTGAGGGTGATATTTGCGCCAAGCACTATTGGAGCTGCCGCCGGGGAAACGCAACACCTTGCTGGGCTTGCCCGTGTATTGGGCTATCACTTGCTCAATTTTGCGCAAATCGTTGAAAAACGTTTCATTGCTGGCATAGATCGAGTATTTGTGGCTATAGGAGTGGGCGGCAATGGCGTGTCCCTCGTCGTGGGCCTGCTTGATGTAGGGGAAGCACTTGGGCCACTGTGCCGTGACAAAGAAGGTGGCATGCACCCCATTTTGCTTGAGTATTTTCAAAATTTCGGGGGTGTTGTGTGAGGGGCCGTCGTCGAAGGTGAGATACACCACCTTGGCATTGGGGTCTACCACACTGAGCTTAGTTTTTTGAATAGTAGTGTTGCCTGCCGAGTCGGTGGCGGTGTAAATCACTTTATATCGCCCCCCTCGATTCAGGTCAACCTGCGAAGAGTCGATCGACAGGCTCACCTTGCCCGAATTGTCGGAAACAGTGACTTCTGCCCGATAGTTGGGGCGCTCGCCCAGTCTCACTTGCAGGGGCTCGACTTGCAACACGGGGGCTATCGTGTCGGCATGGGTGATTGTGGCAATCAACTTGTCGGCTCCAAGGCTGTGTTGCACACTTTTGTTGGTGAAAAAGATGGTGCCAGCCACAGCCAGCAAGATGACGAGGGTAACGATTAGACTCTTGAGCGATGATGATAAATGGGCCATTCAATATAAAACTGTGAAGATGATAAATGTTTTTTATAATTGTAGAAAAATCACTGCGTGTGAAATCAATGACCATTCTATTCTTTGCGCAAAATTACAAAAAAACATGATTGGTTGCACGCTATCATCGTCTTATTTGTGGTTTTTTGCACAAGCTATCAATAAAGAGAGGAAAAATGTGGGGCAATTTTATTAATTTTGCACCGATCTTCCTCTACCACGCAATCGCTACTTGAAAAAAAAGATTCGACACATTTAATCATCTTTTATAATACACAAACAAAGCAATGAAAAAACCAGTTCTATTCAACATCACACGTTGCCTCGTGGTCATGGGCATCATGCTGCCTGCCACAATGAGCAACGCAACCACCCATTTGACACCCGCCCAAGCCGGCGAAACTGTCGACAAAGTTGTGATGGAAGACGACTTCGACGACTATGACTATGAATTGAAAGAATGGCATGGCAGCAACCGATGGACTACCGACCACGGGGTGTATATCCGTGTCTTTGGCGACAACAAAGTGCTCAAATTTGGCGACAACGAGGGCGATGGCTCTGCCACCACCAAGGCTCTTGACCTCTCGGCCAATGAGGGCAATTTCAGACTGCGCCTGAAAATGGACGGCTGGAACGACTCGCACAACGCCCTGTGCATCGAGGTGCTCAACAAAGATGGCAAAGTGCTCGACAAGCACATCGTGAGTGTGTATCAACCCGGCATGGGCACCTCACTGCGAGCCTTCGACCTCACGCTCAAAGGGGGCACTGCTGAGACCTATGTGAGATTTTCAACCTCCATGAGCAAGCGCATTGCCATTATCGACGATGTCGAAATCTTTCAATCATCACAACCTGCACCAAGCTACATAGCCGACAAAGAGGTTATCGACTTTGGTATGGTGGCTCCCAATGCCGAGGTGGCCGACATTGTCCTCAACATCACAGGCAAGCACCTCAAGAGTGCTCCCAAGGTGAAAATAGTGGGCGACCGCAAGCGTTTCATGGCCGATAGCGAACTCACCACCGAGGGCGGAAAAATCACCGTGATGCTCAACAACGACACCAAGGGAGAATTTTCAAGTTTCTTGCAAATCGATCACGAGGGAGTGAACACCATTCTCATTCCCATCAAGGCTGTTGTGCGTGATCTCGACAACATCTACGATCTCGACGACAGCAATCCTGTCGAAACCATCAATCAAGATTTTGAAGCCAGTCACTTGTTGCCCGACGGCTGGAAATCGGTGGCTCTCACTGGCACTCAAAAGTGGACCATGCGCACCAATGGACAAGTCATTGGGGCCAATCGCTATCCTGCCATCGATGCACTGGGCAAGAGCCTGCAAGGCAAGGTGAACAGTGTCCTCATCATGCCTGCCCTCGACTTGTCCAAAGCCTCTCAAGTGCAACTCTCATTCAACCTCACCACACTCAAGCCCAATGGAGCCAAACTCTTTATCTCGCAGGTGAAAAAAACGGGCGAAGTGACTCGCATCAAAGAAATCACCCAAAATGCCGAAGCCGAGTGGGCCAACATGGCGGTCACACTCAACGACCTCCAACAAAGTGCCCCGGTGTTCCTTGCATTTGAATATGAAGGCATGGCAGGTAGCCAAACCACCATCTATCGCATCGACAATGTGAACCTCTCCACCTCAACCAGCGCAGTCAATAGCATTGCACGCAACGAGGCCACTATTGCCGTGACCGGTGGTCAGCTCACCCTCAATGCCCTCAAGCTGGGAAGCCACATCGCCATTTGCAACATGCAAGGCTCTACTGTGGTGGTGGCCACTGCCACATCGCCCACATGGGCCACCACTCTGCCTGCTGGGCTCTACATGGTGACAGTGGACAACACCACCCACAAAATCATCATCAAGTAAGAGTTCGAAATTTCTGATTTGCCCCCCCGAAAAAAAGAGAGAGTTGTTATTTAACAACTCTCTCTTTTGCAGTGCCCAAGAAAGGACTCGAACCTTCACGCCTTGCGGCACACGCACCTGAAACGTGCGCGTCTACCAATTCCGCCACTTGGGCATTTGGCTTATTGCGACTGCAAAATTAGGAAATATTTTTCAATATACAACAATCTTTCTCAAAAAGTTGCATAGAGGGCCAAAACTTTAACGAAAAACAGTTTTCTCAGCTCGTCGGATTTTCTTGATGAGTAAGGCTTGGGTAGAGACAATGCATGCATCGTCTCTACATTAGTTTTTTTTACATCACCCATGTGCGATAGACGATTGCTCCAAGGGCAAAGGCTATCAATGCAACCAAGGCATAGAGCCATAGCCGTGGGGGAGATTGGCGTGGCGTGGAGTGGCGACCGCGTGGTGGCTCTTGGGCTTGGGCGAGAGATTCCACTCTCGATTGCTTGAGGTGGGCGAGCTGGTGCTCGATGGCTTTGTCTTCTTGTTGTTTCTCGACTTGGGTTGAGGGAGTAATCAGACCGACAATGTCGTATTGCTGCCCAGGATTCAGCTCCTGAATGAGGTCGTTTTGTTGTTGTCGTCGCTTGTATTCTCTCATCGCTATCTGTGTTGCTATTTTGCAATGCCACAAAGTTATAACATTATTGCCAGCCAAGCAATGCTCAGGCTTTGAAAATGAGCGGAGAGAAGTTGGGGAAAATAAAAAATCCACGATAGTCACTATCGCGGATTGCTTAGCTAATTAACCTTCTAATACCATTAACATAAACCTTAAACAAAAACGAAATAAAAATCGTCTCACGACGCTCGGTATTTCGTAACCTTAAAAACTAATACCATGAAAAACCACTGCAAATATACGACAAATATGTTTTATAACATAGCTACGGAATAAGTTTTTGTCATTTTTAACGCGATTTTAACTATCAAGACTTTGTGTGTGAATGTTTGTTTACGAAAATCTCCCCCATTTCACTCATTTCTCGTTGCAATGAGGCAAGAAATGGAGGAAATGGGGGAGATGAATTTTTTTAGAAAATTGTTCAGGAGCGATTAGTCAACAACAACCTTGGTGCACCATTGGCCTCCTTGGGCATTGCCCAATTTCACCAAGTAGATGCCCTTGGCAAGTTGCACACTTGCATCGGTACTCACGGTGCGGCCTTGCAGGTCGTAGATGGTGAGGTAGCTAATTTCGCCATCAACCATGATATAGCCATCGCGGGTGTAGACTTCGGGCATGGGAGTTGTGTTCACTGTTTTCACAGCCGCAGTTTGGAATGCACCCATGGCGTTGATTTTGCCATTGCCAAAGTTGGCCTTGTGGGTGCCACCGGTGAACTCGTCGGTGATGGCGGTGCGTTTCATGATTTCGCGCACGTCGTACACTCTCAGTTTGTTGTTTTTTTGCAACCACAGTGCCACAATGCCGGCAGCCACAGGAGTTGCCATCGAGGTTCCACTCATGGTGCCAAAGAAGCTTGTGGGGTTGCTTTGACAAATGTATTGATATTCGTCGTGAAAGCCTATGTTGCTACCATAGTTTTGTTTGTCATAGTGGTTCACACCAGCCACAATGATTTGCCCGGGAGCAGTGATCCATGGAATGGTGTATTTGTTGCCAGGACCATAGTTCTCGGCTACATAGCTTGAGAAGTCGGAGATGTCGCCCACCTTCATCCTTTTGTTGGTGTAGCTGTGAGAGCCTTTGCCCTTGAAAGAATTTTTGGTGATATAAGAGCCCACAGTGATCACGCTGTCGGCATAGCACTCGCTACTTGCCGAGCACATGTCGCTGCCCACCACGCCTTGCAGGTCGTCGCCAATTTTGCCACCGGTGAACTCGCCATATTCTCCTTCCCACACGTCGATGTCGGTGGTTTTGTTGGCTTCGGCAGGGTATACCGAGAATGCCAATTTGTATTGGCTATAGGTGATGAAATTGCCATAGGTTTTGGTGGTGTATAGGTTGGAAGTTTTCACCCATGCACTATAGCATTTGTTGTTATCTTTGCTCACATATACTGTAAGATTGGCTGGATCGGGTACCATGTAGCTGGCTTTGTAATATTGACTGACGTTGAGACTTTTTCCGCTACGACCATTGGTGGCTGTTACCTCGTCAAACTTTTTGACGATTTTGTTGTCTTTGTCGAGCACATACACTTGCACTGCGAGTGGTACATTGGCAGTGCGTGCCCAAGCTCGTGCTATTCCCGATGGATAGAACATGCCGGGTTGGTGGCCTGTTGCTGTTTGCACATATTGGGTGGCAAGGGGGCTTTCTTTGGTAGCCCCTTGCTTGTAGACATAGGATTTTGTGCCTGCCGAGTTGGAGGCTGCAAGCACAACAATGTGTCCCGGCTTTCTGGTAGCATTGTTATACACCTTGCAGATGAATTCTTTGCCGTCGTGAGGACCTACTTGACCACCTAAGCTGATGCTGATCACGCAAGGCTTTTTTACTTTATCGGCATAATCGGTAATTGCCTTCACCGAGTTGGCAATGTTGCTCTCGGTGAGCGAAGCGAGGTCGCAAAGCACCAAATCGCAGTTGGGCGCAATGCCGCAAAAGTCGCCATAGGGGGTCGAAATGAGCTTGCCACCTGCTGTTGTGCTGGTGTGGGTGCCATGCGATTGTTCAGTAACCACGGGTTTTGCTTTCACGATTTTATTGGGGTCGGTAATGTTGGTCACTTGCCCCCATTGCGACACCTGGCGCAACAGCTTGATGCGAGTTTTGCCATTGGCGTCTAAGAATGCCTCGTGTTGAGGGTCGATGCCGGTGTCGATCACACCCACAATCACGCCCGTGCCGTCGTAGTCTTGCCCAATGCCATAGCGCAAGCCATTGATCACTTGGTCGGCATGAGTGGTTTTGCGGGCTTCGTCGGTTTGAATTTTCAGCATTTGCGACACCTGCACTTGCTCCACATTGGCAAGAGCTGCCACTTCTTCGATTTTGTCGACAGGAATGGCGGCGGTGACAAAGCCATCAAAATGGTTTTGAATCTTCACGCCCAGTTGTTCCAATTCGGCGGTTGATGTGCCATTTAGGCCAATAAAAGCATCGATCATGAGCACCCCATTCATTTCATAGGGGCGGGCAATGTGTTGCCCAATCTCGCCCTTGAAGCGATTCTGGAAATTGGGCGAAATGCCATCTTTAAACATGAGTGACTTGTTGAAGACCGGTTGCACGCGTGTGTTTTCACTTGCGTTTTTCATTTCGGACAAAAATAAGTGTGTCGACATCGACAACTTGTCGCCGGCATGCACAGCTGCCATGCCCAGGCAGAAAACTGCTAAACCCAGTAGTGTTTTCTTCATCATAGAGTTTTATTAAGAAATAATTAAAAATAAGTCTTTATGGAATCTAACCAAGTGCAAATATATGAAATTACAATTGAAAAGCAGGGCTTTAAATTGATTTTTTTATAAAAATTGATTTGGGGAGATTTTGTTTTGCCCTGCCAAGTGCAGGGCGCAAACCCCTCTATTTGGGGGAGAGGGTGACAATGGGCACCAGCATTTCTTCCATCGAGATGCCTCCATGCTGGAAGGTGTCGGTGTAGTATTGCACATAGTGGTTGTAGTTGTTGGGATAGGCAAGAAAGTCGCGATTGGTGGCAAAAATATAGGTCGACGACACGTTGAGCAAGGGCAATCCATAGCGCTTGGGTTGCTTGATTTCATACACTTGCTTGGGGTTGTAGCTCAAGTTTTTGCCCACCTTGTAGCGCAGGTTGGTGTTGGTGTTCTTGTCGCCAATCACCTTGATGGCATTGTCCACTCTCACTGTGCCATGGTCGGTAGTGAGCACAACGGTCCAGCCCTTTTGGGCTATGAGTTTAAAAATCTCGAAGGCATAGTTGTTGCGAAACCATGTTTCGGTGAGCGAGCGATAGCCTTCGTCGGTGTTGGCAAGCTCCTTAATCATCTTGCTATCGGTGCGGGCATGCGACAAGATGTCGACAAAGTTAAATACCAGCACGTTGAGGTCGTTGTTGTCGAGTTGCGCGAAATTTTGCATGAGTCGCTCGCCGGTGGCACTGTCGTTCATTTTGTTGTAGGAGAACTTGTGCTTGCGGCGGTAGCGGTCGAGAATGGTTTGAATGAGAGGTGCCTCGTTGAGATTTTTGCCCTCGTCTTGGTCTTCATCGACCCACAGGTCGGGAAACATGCGCTCAATGTCGATGGGCATGAGCCCCGAGAAGATGGCATTGCGGGCATATTGGGTGGCTGTGGGCAAAATGGTGGTGTAGAGTTCCTCGTCAATGATGTTGAAATGCTCGCTCAGCAGTGGACTGATGGTTTTCCACTGGTCGAGTCGAAAGTTGTCGATCACCACAAAGCACACCTTCTTGCCACTGTCGAGCAGTGGAAAAATCTTGGTCTTGAACAGCTCGTGGCTCATGAGCGGGTGCTTGTCGGTAGTGACCCATTGCTCATAGTTGCGCTTCACAAACTTGGCAAAGGCACTGTTGGCCTCGATTTTTTGTGCCAGTAGCAGGTCGGCCATGCCGGTGTCGGTGTTGTTGAGGGTGAGCTCCCAGCGCACGAGGGTGGTGTAGAGTTCATACCAGTCGTCGATCGACGATGCCGAGGCTATGAGGCCACTGATGCGCATAAACTCTTGCTGATAGTCGCTGCTGGCCTTTTGTGCCACCAGCGCATCGCTGTGCAGGTTTTTCTTGATAGATAGCAAAATCTGCATGGGGTTCACGGGCTTGATGAGGTAGTCGGAGATTTGGCCTCCAATGGCTTGATTCATGATGTTTTCTTCCTCGCTCTTGGTGATCATGATCACAGGCACATTGGGCTGTGCAATCTTGATTTGTTGCAAGGCTTCGAGTCCGCTAATGCCGGGCATGTTCTCGTCGAGAATGATGAGGTTGAAGTTTTGCGACTGCAAGAGGTCGAGCGCGTCGCGCCCATTGGTGACGGTGGTCACCTCATAACCCTTGTTTTCAAGAAAAAGAATGTGTGGCTTCAAGAAGTCTATCTCGTCGTCGGCCCAAAGAATGTGTTCCTTGCTCATCGTTGAATCAATTTTTGCAAAGTTAATCGATTGCCCCTTGTTGTGCAATAGCCTAAATTGGGGATTTTAACCCCAATCGGTCATTAGGTCGCAATAAGAAAATATCTTAGGCTTTTCC
>CAMYCE010000061.1 GCA_947254205.1 uncultured Prevotellaceae bacterium | reverse complement strand
GTATCTTGGATGGGGGATTAATTGGGGGTGGCGGTGGCAGTGGAGAGCACTTGCTCGCGGAATATGGCATCGGCTTTGAGGCGATCGACCGCTTTGCGTGAAGCTCCTTGGTGCGACTCCTTTTTGCTATAGCCCGTGGCATCGGCAGCAAATATTCCGCCCAAAATCACAGCGGTTTTAAAGATGGGATTGTTTTCGGTATCGTTATAGGTGTCGATGAGTTCAAATTCAATTGTTACATGATATTTTTGAGTCCACTCAATGAGGCGCGACTTGAAGTTTTTCTCGGTGTTCACCAAGTCGTCGAGTTGAATGTTGTCTCTAATGATTTTCTTTTCTATAAATTTTCGAGCCACTTTGTAGCCTCGGTCAAGATAAATTGCCCCTACAAGTGCCTCAACGGCATTGCCACTAATGTAGGAGTTGTGTGACGAGGAGTGGGCCGATGCCTTGACGTGCGATTCGAGTTTGAAGAGCTTGCCTATGCGGTTCAGGCTCTCGCGCTGCACAATTTTGGCTCGGGTGCTGGTGAGGAACCCCTCATGCTTGTCGGGATATTGATGATAGAGATAGGCCGCTACCACAAGGTCGAGCACTGCATCGCCCAAAAATTCCAGTCGCTCATTGTTCACCCAGTTGCCTTCGGCATCTTTTACGGGCATGGAACGATGCACCAATGCAAGCCTGTAGTACTCGATGTGGTGGGGGTAGAATCCCGTTATTTTATGCAAAAAAACATAAAGTTCCTTCTCCTTAGCGAAAAGGAACTTTATAAACGATATGAGATTTTTCAACATCGCAAGAGATGCTGTTTTTTAACCCTTATATTTCTTGACAATTATGCTGGCATTGTGTCCACCAAAACCAAAGGTGTTGGATAAAGCCACATTGACAACACGTTTTTGCGCCTTGTTGAAGGTGAAATTCATGTCATAGTCAACTTTCTCGTCACGGTCGTCATCGTCATGATTGATTGTGGGAGGAATAATATCCTCTTGAACGGCCTTGATGCAGAAGAGGGCTTCCATTGCACCGGCTGCTCCCAGCATGTGACCAGTCATCGACTTGGTTGAGCTGAGGTTGAGTTCATAGGCATGTTTTCCAAACACGTCTTTCAAGGCTACTGCCTCGCTCACGTCGCCCACGGGGGTCGATGTGCCATGAACGTTGACATAGTCAACCTCATCGGGCGAGATGCCGGCATCGGCAATAGCGCGTTGCATCACCAGCTTGGCGCCCAAGCCTTCGGGGTGGCTGGCAGTGATGTGATAGGCATCGGCACTCATGCCTCCACCAATCACCTCGGCATAGATCTTAGCTCCACGGGCCAAGGCATGCTCCAATTCTTCGAAAATGAGGCACACGCCACCTTCACCAATCACAAATCCATCGCGCGATGCGCTAAATGGGCGTGAAGCTGTGGCGGGGCTATCGTTGCGAGTCGACAAGGCGTGCATTGAGTTGAAACCACCCACGCTCACAGGGCACACGGGCGACTCGGCTCCACCTGTCACAATCACAGGCGACTTGCCCAAGCGCACATAGTTGAAGGCATCAATCATGGCGTTGGTCGAGGTGGCGCAAGCCGAAACCACGCCATAGTTGGGACCACGGAAACCATACTTGATAGAGATGCGGCCAGCGGCAATGTCGGCAATCATGGCGGGAATGAGGAAGGGACTGTATTTAGGCCCTTCTTCGGCGTGCAAAGCGTGATATTCAATTTCCTTTTCCAAGGTGTGAATACCGCCAATGCCCGAACTAAAAATCACACCCACCTCGTCGACATCAACTGCACCCTCGGCAAGAAGGCCGGCATCTTCTACAGCCTGCTTGGCAGCTGCCAAGGCATATTGGGTGTAGAGGTCATTCTTCTTGAAGTCGCGCAACTCCTTGCGATCGCCTTCGGCAACATACTTGGCTGCATCGAAGTCTTTTACCTCGCAAGCAAATTGTGTCTTAAACAAAGATGAATCAAAATGAGTAATAGGTCCTGCGCCACTCACACCATTCACAGCGTTGTTCCATGCGGTTTCAACGTCGTTGCCCAGTGGAGTAATTGCTCCAAGACCTGTTACTACAACTCTCTTTAATTCCATATTGACTTAAAAATCTGGAAGTTAAAAGAAGATTAAGCTTTGGCTGCTTCGATATAATTAACAGCGTCGCCTACAGTCTGGATTGTTTCAGCTTTTTCGTCAGGAATTTGAATACCAAATTCTTTTTCAAATTCCATAATCAACTCAACTGTGTCGAGAGAATCAGCTCCAAGATCTTGTTGGAATGTAGCTTCCATAGTTACTTCAGTGTCGCTTACACCCAATTTGTCAACGATGATTGACTTTACTCTTTCTGCAATTTCAGACATAATGTTTTGTTTTAAAATGTGTTATAAATATTCTTTTCTTTTTAAGCAGTGCAAAGTAAACAATTATTTACCAAAAGTTCAAGTAAAAAACAAGCAAATTGACCCTCGTTGCACTTTTTTAGTTTAAACGTGCACAAAACTAAGAACTTTTACACCTTTTAACTCTTTTTTACCACTCAATCACTTCCTGTGCGTTATTTTTTAACGTTGCCCAATCATGGGCGAGGTGTGGCAGGCAAGGGCTCAACATCGGCACTATTCATGTAATAGTTGATGCGAAACAAGCCATTTTTATAGCCCACAGCAACTGCTGTGCCAATCGAGCTCACAAACACGTTGTTGCCTTGATTCACAAAGCCATTCACTCCTATTGTGGTTTTCAAGAAGTCGAGCATCTGCGGTTCGGTGTCGTTGTCATAGGCATTGGCATTGAATTCAAAGCTCACGAGCTTCACAGGCGTTTGGGTGTTGAAATCATAGCCTTTGGCTGTGGCTGTGGCAATAGGACCGGCAAACCCCACAATCATAGACCTTTCGGGAATCACAATAGCGTTTTGAGAAGTGTATTTCTCGGGTTGTGCTACATCGAGCATCGCTCCAAAGGTGCCCACTGTTGCCCCCTTGGGAATGCCTGCAAAACCATGCTCGTCAAACATGGTCATGATGTTGCCCATCGTCATCGACAGGTCGATAAAACCGCGCGTGGCAAGCGAAGAAGGAGTGCCATTGGCATGAGCGATTTTGGCCTTTCCCACCTGTTTCCCTTGCTTGTCGGTGAGAATGTAGCTACCCGCTTTCTCGCACAAGAGATAACGAGTGGCCGAAACATCAACAATATCAATATATTTAATGGCAATCAACACTTTGCCATCGTTATCCACCACTCCCATTTTGCCACCTTTCACTGCAATGTAGTTGCCCACACCGTCGCGCGAACCACCATCAAAGCCCGAATGCTTGAGTGTGTCGCTCTGCTCAAAGGGGTTGGCCACTTCTTTGCCATCGGCATTAAGGCACACGATAGTGTCGCGTTTTTGCACCGGCAAAACGTCGCTATTGAAGTTGCCCGAAATGGGCACATACATGGTAGTGTTGCTGGTGAACGTGACGTTGCCACTCTTGTCGATAAAACTAAACTCTATAATCGAGTCTTGCTCGTGGCGTTGCAACACCACCGCCTCATCGCAATAGAGAAAAGGATTGGCTGTGTCGAATTGTGGTTTAATCGCCATCTTGCCTTGTGTGTCGACATAGCCATACTTGCCGTCGAGGTTTCTCACCACCGCCAAGCCACGGTTAAACATCGTGGCCTCGGCAATGCTATCGCCCAAGTCGGCCACCACACGGCAATCTTTGTCGATAACACACAGGCTTTTACCCTTTTCACTGGCTATAGCATAGCCGTCGACCGAAAACTCGGTGACGCTACCATAGTGATTTTTGTTGACAGGCCTCTTGAGGTTGCTCACGTTGTAGTAGTCAAACGTGCCACTATCATTGGCCACAAAAAACATATCATCGACCACTGCCGATGGAGCTGTTTTGAAAGCATCTTTGCCCAACACCTCGCCCGTTTCAACATTCAAGATGCTCCACTTTTGCGAGCCTTCGAGCATCACAGGCAGATATTGAGTAACGTAGGGGTAATTTCCCTTTTTACTACTTCCACAGCCCACAAGCAAGGTGAGCAGGCAGGACACCAGCATCAAGTTCAATAATTTCTTCATATTTTGCTACATTTTTAGTTTTTATAGTTGGTGGTGGCATTTAGGCCCCTTTCTCTTTCATGAGCATCAAAAAAAGTTGCTCAACCAGCTCACAAAACTACAAATAATTTTCGGCATTACCACCACTCAAGCCACATTCCACCCAACCGGTCACCCAAAAAGAGCTTGCCACCCTGTTTTCAACACGAGGTAGCAAGCTCCTATTCTTTTTTTTGCATTCATGCCCTTATCGGCACAAGCACATGAAAAGCAATGGTGTCATCGCGCTACTTTGGCCGACATCATGCGACCTGTGGCAGTAGTGGCTTTCACTACATACACGCCCTTGCTCAAGCCACTCAAGTCGAGCATCGTGCCCTGAGTGCTCAACACACACTTGCCATCGATGCTATAAACCTCGATGCTTGCAGGAACATTCAAGGCAACAATGCCATGGCTATAGGTCATTTCCTGAGCCATGCTCACGCTGTTCACAGCACTTGCACCCTTCTTCATGTAGAAGGCAGGAGCCAGAGTTTGGGTGTGGCTATTGCCTGTTTCGTCGGTGAGCTTGATTTGCAAGTCAAACCACTCATTTTGCCCTCCAACACCAGCAAGCGAGGTGCGATAGAAATAGCCAAAACCGGGCATAAAGAAATTTTCGGGCACTTCTTTTGCCTCAAGCGTCTGCCAGTTGGTGGTGCCATGAGGTGCACACGCCACCTCAACAGTTTTGATGGCTTGACAGTCGTAGTAGCGATTATAGGCCACCTTGTTGTCGTGATGATATTGCAAGTCACCTGCCACAAACTCGAGCATGCCTTCTTGGGCATCGTCGATGCGGTCGCTTATTTTGCCCTTGTTGTCAACAAAACGCAACATTTGAATCGAGGGAGCTGTGATGTCGGCACCCTTGTTTTTGCAATGCAACACTGTGAGATTTTGGCCACTCACTTCATCGACCATCACATTTTCTTGCTTGAAAGTGAAATCGGTGAATTCGCCAGCCTCTTGCTGGCTGCGAGCCACTGTGTTGATGTAGCTCTCATAGATTTCGCCATAACGTCCCAAGAAGGTGATCAACTTGGTGCTCTTGCCGTTGTAGTCTTTGGCCTTCACCGAGAGCAAGGGGCAACTGTTGCCATAAACATAGTTTTCTTTATCGCCGGTGCTAAACCACGACAAGGCAGGATTGCCGGGATAAACCACAGGCACACCACCGCCCACGGGCACAATGAAGCCATCGGAGATGTCATAGCCATAGTCAACAAAGTGCAGGCGCTTGCTATTGCCAGCCACAGGAAGACCCACAATGTGGCGGAATTGCTTGTTGCCTGCCACATAGGTGTCGCCCATCATGGGGCTCACCATCACGTTAAAGCCTCCGTTTTCATTTTCGGGCAGGTCGATATAAATTTCATTTTCATGATTGGCAAGCACCATGCTCTTGTTCTCGGCCTTGCCACTGAGCAACCACTTGCCATCATAGCTGCACCACACACGGCAACCAAAAATGTGGGCACTCTCATCTTGAGCACCAGCCTTGGTGGGCACAAACTTTTGCTTGTAGCACTTTAAATCGGCAGGATTATTGCTCATGCTTGCCGAGGCATTCATGGGTGCTTCAAACTTGAAGAAATAGGTTTTTTTGTTGATAGTGGAGCGCATGTTGGCCGCGTGCAGCAGGGTGAAGCGGTCACTCACCTTGTTCATGTAATAATCCACGTCATAGCCCTTCACACGATAGGGGCCTCCAATAATGGTGTGAATCACGCCCATGCCTTTGAGGGCAAAGAACGAATAACTGCGATAGCTATTCACATTACCTTGCTCAACTACAGTGCCTCCATTATATTTGTCGAGAGTGAGGGCAGTGCCATTTTCATCTTTAAAGGTGAAAGTGAATGGAACTGTAGCATCGGCCTTGGCAAAGGTGAGAGTGGTGTCAGCAGTAATTGTCACGTTTTCTTTGAACACAGCAAAAGAGCCGGTGGGTTTGCCCTTAAACATGGCGTGCATGTCGTAGGTGCCCACAGGCACCTGATAGGTGAATGTGGCGGCTGTACCTTTTTTGTCGACAGGAATCACACCCACAGTGGGGTTATAGATGGTGACACCCAGCGGAGCAGCATTGTTTTTGTCGAAGTCATATTTAAAAGTAACTGTCACCGTCTGAATGCCGGCTTTTGCCCCAGCCACAGCTGGCGTGTAGATAGTTGCACCAGTAGGGTGTTGCATGGCTTTGTAGCCACATTCTTGTGGCAACAACAGTTCCACTTGGTCATCGCCCATGAGGGGAGCATGAGCTGTGGTGAGGTCGGTCACCACTTGAGCCGAAACAGCAAGGGGCAACACACTGCCCAGCAAAGCTGTAAATAATGCTTTAGAATTCATTTTATTGGTTTTATGAGTTAATTAGTTAGTTATTACAACGAAATTTTGGCAACCATGCCATTGTCCACTCTCACCACATACACGCCATGGCCAAGCTCGGCAGTAGCAATCGTGCCACTCATGCCAGTTGCCACCAAGCGGCCATCGGTGGCGAGCACCTGCAATTGAGCCTCGGGCATGCCTTGGGCCACGATTGTGCCATTTTCAACAGCAACTTCGGCACGGGCTTGCTTCGCAGTCTCTACCCCACTATCATCACCCAAGATGCAAAAGGCTGGGCTGATGAGTTGCTTTTGGCTATTGCCTGTGGCATCGGTGAGCACTACTTCGAGGTCGTACCATTGCTTGGTTGCACTTGCAGGCACTGCATCGAGTTTGCCACGGAAGAAGTGGCCAAAGCCGGGCATGAAATAGAGGCTTTCAACCTTTTCAACGGCAAGTTCCTTGCTATCGGTTGTGCCATAGGGGGCATAGCTCACCTTGATAGAAATCGAGGGGTCGCAAGTGTAGTAGCCCATGTAAGCTTCGGGAATGTAGTGATAGTTGAAGTCGCCACCGGCAATTTCAACCACACCATTGGCAGGGGTCTTAAAGCGGTCGGTAATCACACCGTTTTTGTCCTTGAATTGCAACATCTGCATGGTGGGAGGCATAGGGTCAGCTTTGGCTGGGTAGACTGTAAGGGTGGTTACGTTTTTGCCCTTCAATCCATCAACCTTCACATTGTCGTTGGTGAGAATAACCACATCTTCGTCACCAGCGGGTTCATCTTGTTTCACCAATTTAAAATCGGCATCACGCAGGTCGCCATATCGTCCCACATAATTAGGTATCATGTTAATATCGGTCTGTCCGCCTTCGGTAACCCTTGTGAAGCGCAATGAATTGATGGGGCAAGCCTCGCCATACACTGCATGAGGGGCAGTGGCAGGAGTGAACGAGAAGGCAGGGTGACCAGGATAGAATTTCGACCACACTGTGCCCTCGGCTGCATTGAAACCGCCATTTTCTTCATAGCCGGCATTCACAAAGCGCAAGCCGTCTTTGTCGCCACCCACTTGCTGGCCACGCAAGAACTTGTATTCGTTGTATTTGCCACCATCATACGCAACTTCTGTCATGAAATCGCCCATGAGAGGTTTCACGAGCACATAAAATTGGTCGGCACTCTTGTCATCGTCAAAAGGTACATCAAGATAGAACTTGGTGGTGTAGTCGCTCGATGGCAACTTGGGGATATAGGATTGTTGCCCCAGCACCACTTCGCCATTATAGAGAGCCGAGAAATAGTAGCCCGGCACATGATTGGCGGCTTGATCGGCCCACTCAGGAGTGGGGGCAAACTTTTGGTTGTAGCCGATGTAGCGCGTGGGATCGTTGGTGATGGTCACGCTCTTGCTGAAGTCGTCGAGCACATAGCGGTTGAACCAATACATCTCGCCCTTCGACACCACTCGCGCCTCACACAGCTTGTAGCGGTTGCTCAACCGGTTGATGTAGAAATCGGTTTCGTGCCCTTTATATTTATAGCCGGCACCAATCACCATGGCCGCATTGCCAAATCCCTTGAGCATGAAAAACGAGAGCGACGAGAAGTCGTCGATGGTGCCCTCTTCAATCTTTTGATAGCTGGTGTTGTAAACGGGCATGTGCATGCTGTTGCCACTTTGGTCAATGGTGCGAAACGAAATGCCGGTTTTGGCCTCGCTCTGTGCCAATGTGATGGTGGTGTCGGCATCAATTTTCACTTGTTCTCTAAACACATAGTAGAGTTCGCTGTAGTTGGACATGTAGTTCACAAACATGTCATAGGTGCCCTTGGGAATAGCTTGAGTAGCCTTTTTCTCGCCATTGAAATCGACATGAAACATGCCCGACTCGGCATTGTAGATCGACATGCCAATGGGGCGATAGCCATTGGGGGCCTCGCTTTGGAGGGTCACATTCACCTTGGCGGCACCAGCCTGCGCGCCACCGGCCTTGGGCGTGGCAAAGGTGAAGTTGCCCACTTGGTTCAACTCACAATTGCGAGCATCGAGAGTGGTGTGGGCCACACGAGTTGCACTCAACTCATGACCTGCTATGACGGCCGCATGGCTCATGGTAGAGGCCGATAGCACTAAGGTTGCAATGAGTGAAAAACAATTTTTCATACTTTTAGTTCAAAAGGGGGAATCCTTTACCATTTATACCCTTGCAGTGTTGAGCGATTCCCATTAATCTCAACAATTAGGGAGTTTTATAAAATTGATGATTAGAAGTTCAACACTGCCCACCTTGGCATGCACGATGCTTGCACCACTCCACTTTTCAAGCCCTTGGGGCTTGCACTATAGTGTGGCACTAAAACATTATAGCCTACCAACGGCTTAATTTCATAAGGTTTCACAATTAACTCTAAGTTAATAAGGGGTTTAGTTAAAATGCAGGTTTCACTATGAGCGAGCCTGCAGGCTTCACGTTTTCAACCTATCGCAAAGTTATCAAAAATTAGCCAAAAACAAAATAAATCAACCAAAATATTGCAACATCTCAGTTAAAATTTCCGCACTCTCTATATTTTTGCCAAATTTTTAGTCCCCCAACCAGTCATTTAGCAATATTGTAGGGTGGGAGACTTTTATCGCATCATGAACCAGAAGCGCGATCAGATAGAGCATTATCTCGACCACGACCTCAAAGCGCAGGTAGTGCAAGCAATAGCCACCAACAGCAATTTATCAGAAGTTTCCAAATCGTCACGCAGCGAGTGACCAATTGACATGGACCCATTATCGCACCATTCTGAAGGTAGAAAACGACAAAGCCCGCAACTTCTACATTGACGAATTTTTTAAAAGCTGTGTGTAGAATCCTGCGACAAAAGGGGATTTGTTGGGGTGATGTGGAGGGAAATATGATAAAATTGTGTAATTTTGTTTTGGTTGAAATTGCTCATTGGCTTTGGCTGAAACATGCATCAAGAGCTATTTGGCTATGTCACAACTCAATTTGGTAGCCTTTTCTGCCCCCCAAAAAACGAAGTAAAACCAACACATATTAGCTATTAACAAAATTGATTTTATGAAAAAGTATTTATCGCTTCTTCTCCTGATTGTGCTGTGTGGCTTGAACGCGACAGCCCAAAATGTGATTAAGATGACCACCGAACAAGCAGTGGGAAACACGTTTAAAATGCTCGTTACCACTGTCGATGGCAAGGAACCTCAATTGACGGGTGCCAAGTTGAAAAGCACGTGGAAAAACACGGCTTTGCTCACCTATGAAGTGGTGGCTGCCGAAATGTCGATTGACACTCGCGTGAAGGGACTCACATGCTCCAACATGGCATTAACAGCCCTTGATGTGACCCAAGCTACCGACCTTGTTGTGCTCAACTGCCACAACAACAAGCTCCACGAGCTGAACCTCACGCAAAACAAGGCATTGAGCAAGCTCACTTGCTCCAACAACCAACTCACCGAGTTGCAATTGAGCAATTGCACTGCCTTGACCGTGCTTTATTGCCAAAACAACCTGCTGCACAATCTTGACCTATCGGCCAACAGCAAATTGCAAACTCTGGAACTTGACGGCAACGGTCTGAAGGGCAAAAGCGTGGACCAACTCATAGCCTTGCTCCCCGACCGCAGCAAGATAAAGAAAGCAGGCAAACTCTATTGCGTGAATAGTGCCAACAGCAACGAAACCAACGTTTTCACCAAGGCACAAGTTGCGGGCGCCAAGGCTAAGAATTGGGTAACATATGACGCTGAAACCAAAAACTACTATGAGGGAACCGAAGATATGCAAAAACCCGAAAATGTGATTAGGCTGACCACTACACAAGCAGTGGGCAAGCAAGTGTATTTGGCCATCGTGGGCTCGGGCACTATCACCATTGAGGGTGTGAAAGAGCCCATCAGCCTGAGCGAAAGCGTTGCCAATCAAAAGACCTACACCCTGCAATCGCCCGAAATCACTATCAAGGGCGATGTCACTGCACTGGGGTGCCACAACAACCAACTCTCTCACTTAGACGTGAGCCAAAACGCCATGCTCACTGAGCTGAATTGTGGCTATAACCGACTCACCAACTTAGACGTGAGCAAAAACAAGGCATTGAAAATGCTGAATTGCTCCTACAACCGATTGCCCTCAATCGACATTTCACACAACGAGATGCTCGAAACATTTGATTGCAAAAAGAGCAAGTGGACCACTCTCGATGTGTCGCACAACCCTCGCCTCACTCAATTGGTGTGTGCCAGCAACAAGCTCACAACTCTCGACCTCACTCAAAATCGCGCATTGACCAAACTGGAATGCAACAACAACAAGCTCACCCAATTGAACCTGAGCAATAACCCTGCTTTAGAGAAAATTGCGTGCTACAACAACAAGCTGGCCTCAATAGATGTGCACAACTGCCAAGATTTAACCGTGCTGGAGTGTGACAACAACAGATTAGGAAACCTTGATGTGACAGGAAATGTGATGCTCGACAGCCTGCTATGCTCGGGCAACCAGCTCACCAACTTGAATCTTGCATCGAGCCGTCATCTCACCTATTTGGACTGCTCGGGCAACAAGCTATCGGCCTTGGAGGCTCCTGCCAAGAGCGAAATGAGCGTGCTGCACTGCTACATGAACCTATTGAATGAGCAAGCCATGCAAGCACTGGTTGCCTCAATGCCCGACTTGAATGGTAAATTTTCGGGAAAATTCTATGTGGTCGACCCCACCGATGCTGCCGAGGGCAATGTGTGCAACACCAATCAAGTAGCAACCATGCAGGGCAAAAACTGGAAAGTATTTGACAGCATGGGCAGTGACTACACAGGCACCGAGTCCACAGCCGTGCCCACCACCACACAAGACGCTCAAGCTGTGGTTGCAGTGGCGTGCTATGACCCATCGGGCCGCCAACTTGGCACGCTCACTCGTGGCATCAACATTGTGAAAATGAGCGACGGCACCACCCGCAAAGTGATAGTGCAGTAGCGGGCTATCTCTAAAAAATAAAACCTAATTTTTGGGCTGGTTCCACCTTATAGAGCCAGCCCAAAATTCCAAACACCTGCAACCCCATGTTTATTGAAGCGAATGACCATAATGCCCATAATATTTTTTAAGTTCCTTACGGAAATTTGTTTCCTGATTTAGATGACATTCAAGTAACTACAATTACCGTAATGTCCAGAAACGTCCTTTTTTACGTCTTTTTATGGGCATTGGCTTCCCTTGAACCCAAATCGGTCATTAGGTCGCAATAAGAAAATATCTTAGGCTTTTCCTT
>CAMYCE010000060.1 GCA_947254205.1 uncultured Prevotellaceae bacterium | reverse complement strand
AGGAAAAGCCTAAGATATTTTCTTATTGCGACCTAATGACCGATTTGGGTTTATTGCTGTTGATGAAAAACGAAAAATCCCATTTAGCGAAACACACTTGCTTGTGTGCCCTAAATGGGATTTTTGTGATGTGTCCACGTTGATGTGGAATCGATGGGGGGCTTAGTCGTTGGCAGACACTATCTTGATTTCGTCGTCGTCGATTGCTAAGGTGATGTTGTCGCCATTGGCTTTCCTGATTGTTACATCGCCGTTGCGAAAACTCCTTGTGTTGCTGCGATGCATCAAGAAGTCGATTTTTTTGCGTCCGCTCATTTTGTCTTTCACCACCCAATATCCATTCACACCGGGGTTGCGGTCGCTCTTCACCTCGATGGTGTCGTTCATTTTATAGCCATAGCGGCTAAACATGTCTCTCGATAGAGCCACCCAGCGATGCTCGCCACTTTTCACCTTTGAGGCCACAATGCGGTCGCCACTGGCTGTGTGGCTTCCATAACTGGGTAGATAATAGGTGCCATAAACGGTGTGTTCGCCACTGGCCCAAAGGCTTAGAGCAACAATAGATGACACCAGTATCAGTAAAAATTTCTTCATCTTTTTCTTGTTTTTTGAAGTCGAAAAAAGTGTGATTTTCTTCAACCAGTTGGTGCAAAATTAAAGTATCTCATTGAAAATGAATGGTGTTATTGATACTTTAACTTTCGTGCTAAAAAACGTTATCCACTTTTTATCCAATTTTTTTGACGGTTTTGCATAGCCAAAATGCCTATAAACTAATAAAAAGTAGCCCGAATTTCGCATTTGTTAAATAGTGTAACATTTCTGAAAGTTTACAACTGTAAATTGTGAAAAATATTAACAGTTTAGGCTAATTTGAGGCTAAATACAGGTTGAGGCAGGAAATGGAGTGTGCCTGGCTCAAGGTTTAGGGCCAAATACTTTTTGTTTCATGTGGAAATGTCTATTTTTGTATTGTATATAATTTATGTGAGATTAAAAGTAAATAGTGTTCAATCATAAATTAAGATTAGTCCTTCAATTCAAGCCCAATTGCTGCGATAGTGTTGGATTTGAACAACAGGACGACTGTAGTTTTCTTGTTGACACCCCCACGCTGGTCCATTTGGCTCAGATGCCCCCAAGGCATGCTTGGTGCTCAACTTTGATTAAAATGTTTTTTGCATGAAAGGTATTGTATTGGCAGGCGGTTCGGGCACACGTCTCTATCCCATCACCAAGGGGGTGAGCAAGCAGTTGTTGCCCATTTTTGATAAACCCATGGTCTATTATCCCATCTCGGTGCTCATGTTGGCTGGCATTCGCGACATTTTGATTATTTCCACGCCACACGACTTGCCCGGCTTTGAGCGATTGCTTGGCGATGGTAGCGACTATGGCGTGAGGTTCACCTATGCCGAGCAACCCTCGCCCGACGGGCTTGCCCAGGCCTTCATCATTGGCAAGGAATTCATTGGCAACGACTCGGTGTGCCTTGTGCTGGGCGACAACATCTTCTATGGTGCCGGTTTCTCGACAATGCTCTCTCGTGCTGTCGCCGATGCCGAGAGCTGTGGCAAGGCCACCGTGTTTGGCTACTGGGTGAGCGACCCGCAGCGCTATGGCGTGGCCGAGTTTGACAACACAGGCAATTGCCTCTCTATCGAAGAAAAACCACAGCACCCCAAGAGCAACTATGCCGTGGTGGGGCTTTATTTCTACCCCAATAGTGTGGTTGATGTGGCAACCGGCATCAAGCCATCGGCACGGGGCGAACTTGAAATCACCACGGTGAATCAGCACTACTTGCAGCAAGGCGACCTCAAGGTGCAGACCCTTGGTCGTGGTTTTGCTTGGCTCGATACCGGCACCCACGACAGCTTGAGCGAGGCTTCTACTTTCATCGAGGTCATCGAAAAGCGACAGGGGCTCAAGGTGGCATGCCTTGAGAGTATTGCCTACACGAAGGGGTGGATCACTGCCTCCAAGTTGCGCGAGCTTGCCCGGCCCATGATCAAGAATCAATATGGCCAATACCTGCTCAAAGTGCTCGACGAGTTCCCCCAACCCTAAAAGTTTTGTTGTAGTTTTTTGTTCTAAAGAATTGAAATTTTAGTATATGGACTTTCAGCGCAATATCATCATCACCGGTGGAGCCGGCTTTATAGGGTCGCATGTGGTGCGACTCTTTGTCAACAAATATCCACAATATCGCATTATCAACCTCGACAAACTCACCTATGCCGGCAACCTTGCCAACCTGCACGATATTGAAGACCGCCTCAACTACACCTTTGTGAAAGGCGACATTTGCGACTTCGACTTGATGCAACGACTCATGATGCAATATGAGGTCGACGGCATCATTCACTTGGCTGCCGAGAGCCATGTTGACCGTAGCATCAAGGACCCCTTCACCTTTGCCCGCACCAATGTGATGGGCACGCTCACGCTGTTGCAGGCGGCCAAGGTGGTGTGGGAAGCACGCCCCGAGGGCTATGAGGGCAAGTTGTTCTATCACATCAGCACCGACGAGGTGTATGGTGCGCTACAACTCACCCACCCCCAAGGCACCCGGTCGCCTTTTTCTACAGCGGCATCGTCGAGCCATCATAGGGCCTATGGCACCGATTTTTTCACCGAGAACACTCGCTACAGCCCCCACTCGCCCTATAGTGCGAGCAAGGCAAGCAGCGACCACTTTGTGCGTGCCTTTCACGACACCTATGGCATGCCCACCCTTGTCACCAATTGCAGCAACAACTATGGGCCCTATCAGTTTCCCGAAAAGTTGATACCGCTATTCATCAACAACATTTGCCTGCGCAAGCCCTTGCCCGTGTATGGCGAGGGGCTCAACGTGCGCGACTGGCTCTATGTCGAAGACCACGCCCGTGCCATCGACACCATTTTTCATCGTGGCAAGGTGGCCGAGACCTACAACATTGGAGGTTTCAACGAGTGGCGCAACATCGACATCGTGAAGGTGCTCATAGCCACAGTCGACCGCTTGCTGGGGCGCACCGAGGGCGAAGACTTGAGCCTCATCACCCATGTGCCCGACCGCCTTGGCCACGATGCCCGCTATGCCATCGACAGCCGCAAGCTCAAGAACGAGCTGGGCTGGCAACCCTCGTTGCAATTTGAAGAAGGCATCGAGAAAACGGCACGTTGGTATCTCGATAATGAGCAGTGGCTCAAGAGCGTGACCAGTGGCGACTACCAGCGTTACTACCACGACATGTATCAACAAAAGTGATTTCTTTTATCAACGAATTAAGCGAATTAAACTAATTGATTTTCAGCGACTTTAATTCGTTAAATCCGCTTAATTAGTTGACTTAATTAGTTGACTTAATTAGTTGACTTAATTAGTTGATTAAATTAGTTGAATTAATGGAAGAAACTACCACCAGTGGCCGTCGCATTGCCCGAAACACGCTCATGCTCTACTTGCGCATGTTGCTCACCATGGTTGTGGGGCTCTACACCTCGCGCGTGGTGCTTGCCACCCTTGGTGTGGAGGACTACGGCATTTATGGCGTGGTGGGTGGCGTAGTTGCCATGATGGGCTTTCTCAATGCCTCAATGAGCGGTGCCACCAGCCGGTTTCTCACCTTTGAGCTGGGGCAGGGCAATCACGACAGGCTTGCCAAGACTTTCTCGAGTGCCCTCATTGTGCACATGGGCATAGCCCTCGTGGTGCTTGTGCTTGCCGAAACTGTGGGCTTGTGGTTCCTGTGCAACAAGTTGGTGATTCCTCCTGGTCGCATGACGGCTGCCCACTGGGTTTATCAGCTGAGCATAGCCAGTGCCATGATGAGCATCACCCAAGTGCCCTACAATGCCACTATTATTGCCCATGAGAAAATGGACGTGTATGCCTATGTCGAGATTCTCAACGTCACGCTCAAGTTGCTCATCGTGTATCTGCTCACCATAGGCAATTTCGACAAACTCATTCTCTATGCTTGGCTCACACTGGGAGTGAGTGTGGTGGTCATGGCCACCTATCGCATCTATTGCCTACGCCACTTTCAAGAGAGCCATTTCCACTGGCTCTACGACAAAACCTACCTTAAACCCCTGCTCAGCTTCTCAGGCTGGGATTTATTTGGAAATACGAGTGTAGTATTCAATCAGCAGGGTATTAGTTTTCTATTAAATATTTTTTTTGGTCCCATTTTAAATGCAGCTAATAGTGTAGCTACTACTGTGATGGGGGTTGTAAAAGGGCTTGCCTATAATGTGATTCAAGCTTTTCGTCCCCCAATTATAAAAGCTTATGCTCAACATCAAATGAAAGAGACTGTTCATTTGGTATTTTTAGCTAACATGTTTACTATAAGTCTTTTTCTTCTCATTGGTGTGCCCATATTTATTAATGCTGATTATCTTTTGAAACTATGGCTTGTATCTCCGCCCCAATATGCTTCCCAATTTTTACAAATAGTTTTAGCTTCTTGTGTTTTTAATGTATCTAATTTAGTTCTTAATATACCTATTCATGCAACAGGGAAAATAAGTAAATTAAGTGCTTATACTGGGGGGATATATTTATTGTCACCAGTTATGATGTATGTGATGCTTAAATTGGGCATAGGTCCTATACATGTATATGCAATGCTCATTCCAACTTATGTGAGCACTTTGTTCATTACCTCTTGGATTCTAAAAAATAAACTTCAAGAGTTAAGCCTAATTAAACTCTTATTTTGCTATATCAAGTGTTTTATATTAGCGTTTATAAACTGGTTTGTATTGAATTCTATCCGTCAGTCATTGAACGAAGATTTTCTAAATATAGTATTACAATGCTTTGTAAGTATATCTGTAGTATCAGTTTATCTTTTATTTTTCATTTTGCATAAATCACAACGCATGATACTTTATGCAAAGACAAAAATAGTGTTATCTTCTTGGAAAAATAGAATTGGAATATGAATTGGTATAAAGATTTTTGGTACTTATTCCGCTATTTCGGTTTTAAATGTGCTTGGTCGGTTGGACTATTCCCCCGAATTGTTGGAAAATTTAAAGAAGGGGCTTATCGAAGGAGGCATGATAAAGCCTTGATGGCTCTTTTGAGTAATTTTCTAAAAGATGAAATTGAATGGTTGAAATCAAAGCCTCAGTGTATTACCCACCCTTTGACAAAAAAAAGCACTATATGGATGTGCTGGTGGCAAGGTGATTCTTGGAAAGAAAATCCTGTAATCAAGCAATGCATAAATTCTGTTTTGAGAAATGCCCAAGGTCACCCAGTGGTGATAATAACTAAGGATAACTATCGGCGTTATATAGATGTGCCTGAAGCCATTATCGAAAAAATGATAAATAGCAAATATATTCATAAGGCTCATTTGGCTGATTTGATTCGTTGTTATTTACTTTGGAAATATGGAGGTATTTGGATTGATTCTGCCTTATTTGTTACCCAACCAATCAATCTCAATGGGGAGCATTTCTTCTCTCCCAAACTAAAAAAAGAAACTGAATATATCTCTTCATTTAAATGGGTTCTTGGTTGCCTTGCTTCGTCTCAAGGAAGCATACTTTTTGAATTCATGTATAAAAGCCTTTTAAAATATTGGCAAGAGAATGATGTCCCTGTAAGATACTTATTTATGGACTATGTTATGGAAATAGCATATCGAAGTAATTCTTATATTAAAGCAGAGATAGATGCATGTCCCTATAATAATCAAGACATACATGACTCCCGATACACGTTTAATGAAGTGTGTGATGAGGAAAAATTTAAGAAATTAATAGATAGGAATCAATTTTTATCTTTAACATGGAGATTCCCATACTACGAAAGAACACAGAGTGGAGAATTAACCTATTATGGTCGACTTATTCAAAACTGCTTGTGAAATGATGCGTCGTTTTTTTTCTAAAGTATATCATGGTCTATTGCGGACCGAGGTTTATGGAAAGGGCAATAAGATTGAAATTGCATCAAAGCGAGAGCATGATTTTAAGATTGTGGTGCGTGGCAATCACAATGAGATAAAGATAGGGAAAAACTGCTTGTTGAGCAATACTGTGATTACTGTGCAGGGCGACAATAATCACATTGTGATTGAAGATAATGCTCGCTTCATTGGGCCATGCCGTGTTGTTATGGCAGGAGGTTCTACTTTGCACATTGGCAACAATGCTGGCATAAGGGGCGTAGAGTTTAACCTTGATGGAGGTGCCTCAATCAATGTGGGAGCACTATGCATGTTTAGCAATGGCATTGTGGTGCGCAATCATGACTCCCATAAAGTGATAGACAGGGCTACCGGTGTTGTGACCAATGTGGCTTGCGATATAACATAGGGTGAGCATGTGTGGGTTTGTCAAAATAGCACTGTTTTAAAAGGAGTAACAGTGGGCGACCATGCCGTGGTTGCCTATGGGGCAGTGGTTGTTAAAGACTGTCCGGCCCATGCTGTGGTAGCAGGAAATCCTGCAAAGGTTGTAAAAAACAATATCGATTGGGACTATTAATTGCAAAAAAACATAGAGAAGGTATTATATAGAGTAGATGCTCATTCATGGTATTGACATTTGGCGTTGGTTGCGTGATCACACATGGTTGCGGTCGTGGCAAGGTTCGGTAGTTGAAATTGGCAAACGTGTTGCAATGAAGCGTTGCACCATCTATGTGCACGCAGGTGCTTCATTGCACATAGCCGATGATGCTCGGCTCGAAGACGTGAACATTTATGTAGAGAAAGGCTCTTTGACTATTGGATCGCATTCTATCATAGGAAAAGGAAAGGCACATGCTCGGAACTCAATCATCATCAATGATGGTGCAGTGGCGGTTGGGCATCACTCTAAGGTGGCTTGCAGGCAGGTGTGGGTGCGTTTTGGGGGGCAACTCTCCATTGGCAACTACACCAATGTGAACGAGGGGAGCGAGATACGTTGCGACCAAGAGGTGACTATTGGCTCCTATAATCAAATCTCCTATGCTGTTAATATTTGGGACACCAACACCCATTGCCTTCTTCCTGCCCAAGAGCGTCGTGCAATTGCCCAGGCCCATTTTCCCTATTTTGGATATGAGGCACAACGCCCCATCACGGCACCAGTTGCCATTGGCAATGATTGCTGGATAGGCGAGCGTGCAACACTCCTGAAGGGCACAGTGGTGGGCAACGAGGTGAATGTGGGATTTGGTACACTACTCACAGGGCAACACATTGCCGATGGTTGCACAGTGGTGAATGAAACAAAACTCAAAATCATTGGTCATCGATGAATATTCCCTTGTTTAGCATCATCTCGCCCATCTACAATGCGAGTGCACACTTGCGCAATGCTTTTGAGCAGATCACTCGGCAATCGTTTACCAATTTTGAATGGATTTTGATTGATGATGGTTCTACCGACGATAGCCTCGCCCTGTTGCACGACCTGCAAGATCTTGACGACCGACTGGTGGTGCTGCATGAGAGCAATCAAGGCTCCGGACCAGCCCGAAACTTGGGCATTGACCATGCTCGTGGCAAGTGGGTGGTCTTTTATGATGTTGACGACCAGCTTGAAAGCAACCTGTTGGAGCGTGTGGCACACCATGTTGAGGGCAACGACTCAACTGAAGTGCTTGTGTTTGGCTACGACAGCTATGATGTGTTTTACAAAACTCTCACTATTGCCAACTTTCCTGCATTGGAAATGCAGAGCAACCACGAGGTGCGAGCAGGCTATGTCGACCACTTGATGGGGTTGCGCTTTAGCAATGGCTTTGTGTGGAACAAGGTGTTTGGCCGTGAGTTTCTCAACAAGCATCGCTTGCGCATGCCGGCCTTGCTCATTCAGCAAGACGAGGTGTTTTGTTTAGAGGTTTATCGACATGCCGAGCACATCAAAATCATTCCCGATGTGCTCTATCACTACTATGTGTATAGCTGTGGTAACACCCGTTCACGCTTTATTCCCAATCGTTTAGATATATATTCATGTGTGATTCAGAGTTTTCTTGTACTCTATGATGATTGGCAACTCTCTGATGAGAGAATGTTGCGTTATGTGTATCGACGTTTTTTTCAAAATATCATCGACTCGTTGAATCTCAATTGTTTTTGTGATGAGGTTGAACGAGTGGAATCCTCTATTATTAAAATGATTACTCGGCACGATGTTGTGCAGTGTGTAGCCGCCATGCAACGTTTGCACATTGTGCCCGATGGTGGTCGCCAAAAACGATATTTTGAGGCAATAGCAAGTCAAAATGTTAGAGCAATAGCCATGTTGCATCGTTGGGACGAGTTTTGGGGCAAATTCAAGCGAGAATTACATCGTTTATATAATAAATTGAGATGAAGAAGCGCATTTTCATCAACATGCACTACATGGAGCTTGGGGGAGCCGAAAGGGCTTTGCTGGGCTTGCTTAACGCTATCGACACCAATAGGGTGGAGGTTGACTTGTTTCTCAACCAGCACACGGGCGATTTCATGCCTCTCATTCCCAAGAAAATCAATCTTTTGCCTGAGCTTCGAGGCTATAATGCCATCGAACGTCCCTTGAAAGATGTGCTGCTCGAGGGGCAATGGCGTGTGGCACTCGACAGGTTGAGGGTAAAGCGTGAGCATGCACGCTATCATCGGTCGTTGAGTGGCGACAAGAAACCGCTTGATTCGAGTGTTTTTCAGCTGGTTATGGATAGAGTTGTTCCGCATCTAAAGAGCTTGGACAGTTTGGGGTGCTATGACCTTGCCATTAGTTTCTTGCAACCCCACAACATTGTGCTCGACAAGGTGAGAGCCAAGAAGAAGATTTGCTGGATTCACACCGATTATAGCACGGTTCACATCAATGTTGAGCAGGAATTGAGGGTGTGGCAACAATATGACCACATCATTAGCATTAGCGACGATTGCACGCGGGCATTTGTGAACACATTCCCCTCGCTTGCCCCTAAAATTGTGAAAATCGAGAATATCCTGTCGCCAGCTTTTGTGCGAGGCCAAGCCCGGCTCACAGCCACGCCCCAACTCGATGCTTGTGAAGGGGTGAAAATCGTTTCGGTAGGGCGCATTTGCCATGCCAAGAACTATGATAATGTTCCTCTTGTGGCTCAAATGCTCAAGGAGCGTGGGCTCAAATTCTGCTGGTTTATTGTGGGTCCCGGGAGCCATGAGAGCATCGACAGGCTCATTGAGGAAACGGGCACGAGCGACTGCATCAGGTTTCTTGGCGTGAAGTCCAACCCCTATCCCTATATCAAGGCTTGCGACCTCTACGTGCAGCCCAGTCGCTATGAGGGCAAGAGCGTGACCGTGCGCGAGGCGCAAATGCTGGGCAAGCCCGTTGTTGTCACCAACTATCCCACAGCAAGCAGTCAGGTGCGTGATGGTGAAGATGGCATCATTTGCCCAATGAGCAACGAGGGCATTGCTCAAGCTATTTGGGAGCTGGCACACGATGCGGCAAAACAAAATGCTCTTTCACACTATTGCCTCTCCCACGACTATGGCAACGAAGCCGAAGTCCACAAAATCTATCAACTTATTTCAACTAATTTAATCAACTAATTAAGTCAACAAATTAAGTCAACGAATTAAGCGGATTTAACGAATTTTTCTTGTCGGTTTTATTAAAAATCAATTAGTTTAATTCGTTTAATTAGTTGATAAAAAAATAATTAGTTGACATAAAAATAATTAGTTGATGTAAAAATAATTAGTTGATAAAAAGTTTAATTAGTTGAAATGATAGCTAAAGTTATACATTATTGTTGGTTTGGGCGTGGCGAGAAGCCCAAGTTGGCGCTCAAGTGCATTGAGAGCTGGCGCAAGCATCTGCCCGATTATGAAATCAAGGAATGGAACGAAGACAACTTTGATGTTGCCTGCAACCGCTATGTGAGCGAGGCCTATGGCCAACGCAAATTTGCCTTTGTGAGCGACTATGCCCGCTTTTGGATACTTTATCATCATGGCGGGTTGTATTTTGACACCGACGTTGAGCTCATTGCTCCTCTCGATGATATTGTTGCCAAAGGCGCATTCATGGGCGTGGAGAAGTGTGAGGACGGTATTGTTTTGGTAAATCCCGGCTTAGGAATTGGAGCCGAAAAAGGCAATGCTATTTATCGCGAAGTGCTCGATTACTACGACACCTTGCATTATCTTGCCCCCAATGGCAAGCCCTATCCCGGCACAGTGGTTGGGCACACCACCAAAATTTTGTTGCGTCATGGCCTGCAAGTCACTCCCCACGAGCAAAACATCGAGGGCATCTGGATTTATCCGCAAGACTATTTCAACCCCTATGACTATGTGAGAGACCGCATGCACCAAACGCCCAACACGCGCTCAATTCACTGGTATGGGGCTTCTTGGATTTCGCCTTGGGGGCAGTTGAAATTGCTCATTGGGAAAAAAATAAGAAAATACTTGTTGCGATAAAGTGCTATTTTTTTATTGTAAACAAAAAATGTTGCTCATTAATATATTCAATGTTATTCCGGCCCCAGCCTATGCGGTGGTCTACAATGTTCTCATCTTGGGGCTTTGCTTGGCTACCTCTTTTGCCATCTCGGCATCGAGTGGGCAACGGGTGTTGCATCGCAATGCTTCAAAGCCCTTGTTCACGGTGTTGCTATCGGCTTTGCTCATCTTTTTTATTGGCATGCGCCCCGAGAGCCCTGTGTTTGGCGACTCATTCTTTTATGCCCACTCCTATGGTTTGTCGTCGGGCTATCAAGCAGGCAGTGCATCGAGCGAGTGGTTGTGGGAAAATGTGATGTTTTTTTTCAAGAGTCACGGCTTCTCGGTGAATGTGTTTTTCACCTTTGTTGACTTGTGTTATTTTGGCTTCATGTTGCTGTGTTGCTGGCGGTTGTTCCCCAACAACACATGGTTGAGCTTGTTGTTTTGCTTGGCTTCGTTTTCATGCTATAGCTATAGCATGAATGGCATTAGAAATGGCATGGCTTGCAGCCTTGTGATGCTGGGCATTTCTTGCGTGGTGTCGACTGTTAAAAAAGAGAAAATAGTGGGTGTCCTGTTGTGCTTGCTTGCCTTGTTTATTCATCGCTCCACTGCCTTGCCCATCATGGCGTTGGGGGCTGCCTTGTTGTGGGTGAAGAGCCCACGAGTGGCCATTGGGTTTTGGTGTGCCTCGATTGTGATTTCTTTGCTTGCAGGCAACATGATTGGCGATTTCATTGGGGCACTGGGATTTGACGACCGCATGTCGGGCTATTTGGGCGCTCAAAGCGACGAGCAGACGATGGTGCAGTTTTCATCAACGGGTTTTCGCTGGGATTTTTTGCTCTATAGTGCTGTGCCGGTGCTATTCACGTGGTATTTGACTGTGAAGCGCAATTTTGAGGACCGTGCCTTCAACATCATTGCCATCACCTATATTCTTGCCAATGCTTTTTGGGTGATGGTGATTAGGGCGTCGTTTAGCAATCGTTTTGCCTATTTGAGCTGGTTTCTCTATCCGCTGGTCATTGCCTACCCCTTGTTGCGATTCAACATTTGGGACAAGCAAGACCGCAAAACGGCAGCTATCTTGCTCCTCTATGAAGGTTTCACCTTTGGCATGTTTTTATTAGGAAAATAATGAAACACAAGTTATTGACAGTTTTTACTCCTGCCTATAATCGTGCTCACACACTGGGGCGCACCTATGAGAGCCTGTGCAGGCAATCGTGCCACGACTTTGAATGGCTGGTGATTGATGATGGCAGTGACGATGGCACGCGGGAGCTTGTTGGGGGGTGGATTGAGGAAGATAAAATTGCCATACGATATATTTATCAAGAAAATCAAGGCATGCATGGTGCCCACAACACCTGTCTCTTATACACATCTGACGCTGCCGACGACTCCTTACGTGT
>CAMYCE010000059.1 GCA_947254205.1 uncultured Prevotellaceae bacterium | reverse complement strand
ATAAAATATGGCTTTGGAAAATCTAACCAAGACATTTTAAATGAAAGAGCCGTGTGCTGTGTGAAATATTTTGTGCTTTTGCTGTGGTAATGTGAATTTATTTTTTAACTTTGTAAATTTGAAAGGATTAGGCATTTGAGCATGTTTTGGCATGTGGGTGCAAAGGCGTTGAAAAAGCCTGCAAATGTCCTGATTTTGAAATATTACAATTGAATTAAGTATAAAGATAGACACTTTAAACAACAATGATGAAGAAATTTATTTTGCTCGTGTGTGGCTCTTTTGTGGGTTCTTTTTTGGCGTTTCTCATTTTCACGCTTTGTGCCCTTGCCATGAGTTTCTCTATATTTTTCTCGATGTCGAAAACTTCGATGCCCAGTTTAAAAGACAACTCGGTGCTCTATATCGACCTTGCTGGCAACATGCCCGAGCGTGATGGGCTTGGCAGTCCCAGTGTGATGGAGATGCTTCAAGGCTATGAAGAAGCCCCCTCGCTCAGCACAATTGTAAAAGCCATTCATGTGGCCAAGAGCGAGAGCAAAATCAAGGGCATTGTGCTCAATTGTGATGGAGCAGGAGCATCGGTAGCAACCTTGCGCCAGCTGCGTGAGGCTCTGGCTGAATTTAAGAAAGACAGTAAAAAATGGATATATGCCTATGCCAACGAGGGCTATGCCCAAGGCGACTACTATGTGGCAAGTGTGGCCGATAGCGTGTTGCTCAACCCCATTGGAGCGGTAGATGTGCATGGTCTTATCTCGGCAACTCCCTATTTCAAGCGATTGCTCGACAAAGTGGGCGTTGAGATGCAAATTTTGCGTGTGGGCACCTATAAGAGTGCTGTTGAGCCTTATATGCTCGATAGCATCAGCCCTGCCAATCGCGAGCAGCAAAGCCTGTTTTTGGGCAACTTGTGGAAGGTGATGTCGCAGGAAATGGCAACCAGTCGCAAAATTGATGTGGCGGCATTCAATACCATGGTCGATAGCATCATGCTCACGATGCCCACCAAAGACTTGCTCAAAAAACATGTGATTGATGCCACGTGCTACCGCCACGAGTTTAACGAGCGTCTCAAAGCCAAGCTCGGTGTTGACAACGATGACGACCTGCCCATGGCCTCGCCCGAAATGCTGGCTGCCGACTATGACTATGGCAACAACAAAGATGGCGTGGTGGCAGTGCTCTATGCTGTGGGCGAAATCGATGGCTCGACTTCATCGGAGGGAGGCATCAATAGTGAAGAATTGGTTGAAAACATCTTGCAGCTCAAAGACGATGACGACGTGAAAGGCCTTGTGCTCAGGGTGAACTCGCCCGGTGGCAGTGCCTTTGGCTCGGAACAAATGTGGGAGGCCCTCGAGCAATTTAAAAAGAGTGGCAAAACTTTTGCCGTGTCGATGGGCGACTATGCAGCATCGGGTGGATATTACATTTCGAGTGGTGCCCAGCGCATTTTTGCCGACGAAACCACAATCACGGGTAGCATTGGCATTTTTGGCATGATTCCCTGTGCCCAAGAGCTGGTGCAAAACAAGCTGGGCGTTAAAACTTGTGTGGTTAAGACCAATGCCAATAGCGAGATGACTACATCGGGGCCTTTTGCAAGCAAGCTCACCCCCGTGCAATATGCAGCAATGCAAAATTATATCAACCGTGGCTACGACCTCTTTACCAAGCGTTGTGCCATGGGGCGCAAGGTGTCGCAAGACTCAATCAAGAAAATTGCCGAAGGACGCGTGTGGGACGGCATCACAGCCAAGAAAATTGGGCTCATCGATGAGTTTGGAGGCCTCAACAAGGCTATAGCATGGGTTGCAAGCAAGCAAGGTCTCAAAGATGGCTATTACAAGGTGCAAGAATATCCCGATGTTGACATGGACTGGCGACGCATGTTGAGCCACTATGCCAATGCACAGGCTTCGAGCCACATGCAAGAGCAAATGGGCATGTTCTACACCTATTATGAGCAGTTGCAAGGCATCTTAAGTCGCCAGCATGTGCTGTGCCTCATGGAGCCTGTTGAAATTAAATAATAAACACATCAACCCCCAAAAAGTTGAATTGATCGATTTTTCTAATATACTCAACAAGCAGCAGCGCAAGGCCATTGCCAATGCTCTTCTCACACCATTCTCGTGGATTTATGGTGCGGGGGTGCTGGTGCGCGAGTTTGCTTTTAAAGTCAATATTCTCAAAGAAGAATCGTTTGATGTGCCCGTGATTTCGGTGGGCAATATCACCGTGGGGGGCACAGGCAAAACGCCACATGTGGAGTATATCATCGAGGCATTGTGCCGCGACTACCATATTGGAGTGTTGAGCCGTGGCTATAAACGCCACACCAAGGGGTTCATTATGGTGCGCGACACGCTCACCCCCAAAGACATTGGCGACGAGCCCTATCAAATATTTCGCAAGTTCAACGGACTCATCAGCATGGCTGTGTGTGAAAATCGCTGTCAGGGCATTAGAGAGATGCTCAAGGTGAACCCCAAAATCAATCTCATCTTGCTCGACGATGCATTTCAGCACCGCTATGTGAAACCCAAGGTGAATATCGTGCTCATCGACTATAATCGCCCTCCCTATAACGACAAACTCTTGCCTCTGGGCTCGTTGCGAGAGCCGTTATATTTCTTGTTGAAGTGCGACACAGTAGTCATCACCAAGTGTCCCAACGACATCAAGCCCATCGACATCAAGCTCATTAAAGACAAGCTCGACATGTATATGAATGCCGACCAGCAGTTGTATTTCTCTAATGTGAAATATGCCAATCCGGTGCCGGTGTTCCCATCAAGCAACGTTTTGCTCGACAATCTTTCTTGGCTCTCGTGCGAAGACCTCATTTTGGGGCTCACGGGCATTGCCAATCACCGCCCCTTTGTGAAATATTTGCGCAGTTTTGAGGCCAAAGTCAAAGTGATACACTACGACGACCATCACGACTACACGCGCGATGACTTTAAATACATTCTTCGAGTGTTTGATGAATTGAAGGGCCGTCGCAAGTTTATTGTGACTACCGAAAAAGATGCAGTGCGCATTCTCAACAACCCCTATTTCCCGCTTGAGATGCGCGACTATATTTACTATGTGCCCATCAGAGTGGGTTTCTTGAACTATGAAAATCGTGAATTCATTCCCGAACTGGTGAATAAAATCGAAGCACCCAATGACGAAGAAGTTACTCTTGGCGGGTGATTTGGAGAAATGAAAATTCAATTGTTTTGCGATTTTTGAATACTTATCCTCTTTTAAAAAAGATTAAATTATTAAAATTGAAACGTTATGGAAAAAGAAAAAAATTGGTTGGAATTAATCAACGAAACAGCCAACTACATTAAAACAAAAGTAGCAAAATTGCCTAAAACTGCTATTGTGTTGGGCACAGGTCTTGGAGAATTGGTCAATCACATCGATATTCAGGTGTCAATACCCTACGATGAAATCCCCAACTTCCCTGTATCTACGGTTGAAGGCCACAAAGGTCGCCTCATTTTTGGTAATTTAGGCTCAAAATACATCATGGCCATGCAAGGTCGTTTCCACTTCTATGAGGGCTATGAGATGAAAGAAGTCACTTTCCCAGTGCGCGTGATGAACGCCTTGGGGGTGAAAACTCTCTTTGTTTCCAATGCGGCTGGTGGCATGAACCCCGACTTCAAAATTGGTGACCTCATGATTATCAACGACCACATCAACTTGTTTCCCGAGCACCCCTTGCGTGGTCACAACTATAGCGAACTCGGTCCTCGTTTCCCGGGCATGGGCCACCCCTATAGTGAGCGACTCATTGCCAAGGCGCACGAAATTGCCAAGGCCAACGACATACATCTTGCCGAGGGCGTGTATGTGGGCACTCAAGGCCCCACATTTGAAACTCCTGCCGAGTATCGTTTCTTTTATAAAATTGGAGGCGATGCAGTGGGCATGAGCACTGTGCCCGAGGTGATTGTGGCACGCCACATGGACATGGAAGTGTTTGGCATGAGCGTGATTACCGACTTGGGTGGCGGTGCTGTGATTGAGAAAGTGTCGCACGAAGAGGTGCAAAAGGCCGCTGCAGCAGCCGAGCCTCGCATGTCGCTTATCATGAAAGAACTCATCAACCAATTTGATGAACTCTAATTTCTTGGACCACATCGCATGAATGAGCATAGCTCCGAGCATCTTCAAGCACTTGAATTTCTCGGAGTTTTTTTCTCCGTAGTGGCGATGCAAGCGCCGAGGGGAGTGTAGAGCCACTTTATCGGAGACGATGCACGCATCGTCTCTACTAGTTATTAAAAAAAATGATATTCAATAATGAGCAATAAGCAAGAAACCGAAATTTCGAGTTTAGGGGAGTTTCGACTCATCGATAAACTCACCCAAGACTTCAAAATCAAGCATTCATCTACCTGCCATGGAGTGGGCGATGACTGTGCCGTTCTCAACTATAGCACCAATAGCCACACTCGTGCACTGGTCACCACCGACGTGTTGCTCGAGGGCATTCACTTCGACCTCACCTACACCCCTTTGCGCCACTTGGGCTATAAGGCTGCTGTGGTGAACTTTAGCGATGTGTATGCCATGAATGGCGAGCCACGGCAAATCACCGTGTCGCTGGGCATTTCTAAGCGTTTCACTGTCGAACACATGGCCGAACTTTATGCCGGCATCAAGTTGGCTTGCGACCAATATGGCGTTGACTTGGTGGGAGGCGACACGTCGGCATCGGTTACCGGACTGCTCATCTCCATCACCTGCATTGGCGAGGGCAAGGAGGGCAATATTGTGTATCGCAACGGGGCGCGTGACACCGACCTCATTTGTGTGAGTGGCGACTTGGGAGCAGCCTACATGGGCTTGCAGTTGCTTGAACGCGAGCGTGAAGTGAGTGCCGGGCAACAAGACTTTCAACCCGATTTTGCTGGTCGTGAATACATACTTGAACGTCAGCTCAAGCCCGAAGCCCGCCGCGATGTGATTGAAGAAATGCGAGAGTTGGGCATTCACCCCACAGCTATGATGGACGTGAGCGATGGCTTGTCGAGCGAGTTGTTGCACATTTGCAAGGATAGCGGTGTGGGGTGTCGCGTCTATGAAGATCGCATTCCCATCGACTATCAAACAGCTATCATGGCCGAGGAATTGAACATGAACTTGGTGACTGCCGCCATGAATGGTGGCGAAGACTATGAGTTGCTTTTCACGGTGCCATTGGCTCAGCACGAGCTCGTCAACTCCATGAAAACTGCCAAAGTGATTGGACGCATCACCAAGCCCGATTTAGGGGCCTATATGGTGACTCGCGATGACAATGAAATTGAAATCAAGGCTCAAGGCTGGAACGCCTTCAACTCATAACGAGTGGAGCTGATAGTCCCATCTCCCCAAGCGTGCCACTGCACATTGTGTTTTTGAAAAAAAGATGAAAATAGAAGCAAAATTCTCGACAAAGCTACTCCTCTCAATAGGCCTCATGTTTATAGGCCTTTTTGTGCTCAGCGTGATTGTGATGCTATTGGCACAGGCCATAGGCTCTACTGGCAAGTGGTTTTATTTCACCTCGGCATTTTTGCAAAATGTCATTGCCTTTATTTTGCCAGCTGTGGCATGTGCCTTTCTTGTGAGTGAGCAACCTTGGCATGCCTTGCGAGCCGATAAACCTGCACAATGGCCACTTGTGTTGGCTGTGATTGCAGTTTATTTCATCTCTATTCCCATGCTCAACTGCATCACCGAGTGGAACAGTCACATGACGCTCCCCCGCAGCTTGCAAGCGATAGAAGAAGCCATGCGTAATAGCGAGATGCAGGCCCAAGGCATCACCAGCACGATGTTGCAAGGCAACAGTTTCATGGGCATGATAGCCATGGTGCTGGTTGTGGGAGTGCTCACCGGTGTGGGCGAGGAGTTCTTTTTTCGCGGTTCGCTATTAGGGCTATGCCTCGATCGCCCCGTCAACAAGCATGTGGCAATCATGGCAGTGGCAATCGTGTTTAGTGCCTTTCATTTTCAGTTTTTTGGTTTTGTGCCTCGTGTGCTGTTGGGCTTGTGGTTTGGCTATCTCATGTTGTGGACTCGCAGCCTGTGGGTGTGTATCGTGGCTCATGCCTTCAACAATGGCATGGTGGTGGTGGTGACATGGCTATCGGAGCAAGGTGTGGTCGACATCGAGGCATTTTCAACGTGGGGAGTACCCCGCGATGGTGAATGGCCCATTTTGGCCCTGTTGAGCACAATAGCCACAATCATCGCCATAGGCGTGACTCGCAAATTGGCAACAAGGAGCCAAGAATAAACTCAATCGTCAAAGTTCTTGCGACGAAACACAAAATTGCGCCCCAAGTATTTTTCACGCACCACAGGATTGTCGGCCAATTGCTCACTGCTGCCCTGAAACAAGATTTTGCCTTCAAAGAGAAGATAGGCACGGTCGGTGATGCTCAAGGTTTCGGGCGCGTTGTGGTCGGTGATGAGAATGCCAATGTTTTTGGATTTCAGGCGATAAACGATGCTTTGAATATCCTCAACAGCAATGGGGTCGACGCCGGCAAAAGGCTCATCGAGCATGATGAAGCGAGGGTTAATGGCCAGGCAACGGGCAATCTCGCAACGGCGACGCTCGCCACCCGACAGGCGATTGCCCAAGTTGTGACGCACTTTCTCGAGATGAAACTCGGCAATTAGCTCTTCGAGCTTGTTGCGTTGATACTCTGGCGATGTGCCAGTCATTTCGAGCACAAGTTTAATGTTGTTTTCAACCGTGAGAGTGCGAAACACCGATGCCTCTTGGGGCAAGTAGCCAATGCCCAGCTTGGCGCGTTTATAAACCGGCAACTTGGTGATTTCAACATCGTTGAGAAAAACTCTTCCCTCGTTGGGCATCACAAGGCCCGTTGTCATGTAAAAAGTTGTTGTTTTACCTGCACCATTGGGCCCCAGCAAGCCCACAATTTCGCCTTGGCGCACATTGATCGACACATGATTGGCAACAGTGCGTTGGCGATATTTTTTCACCAAGTTGTCGGTGCTCAGCACCAACTCTCCAGCATTGCCTGCGCGCTGCAACTCGGCCTCAATGTCCTTGGCTTTGCGTTGTGGCTTGGTTGCTTGTGGCTCGTGGCTGGCACTCTCTTCATGATTGGAGGCCAAATTGCTTGGTTGAGCTGTCGTGTTGCTTGTGGAGTGCGTCCAAGGAAATTTTATCATTGCCATGTGTGTGTGTGAGGGGGAAGGAGGAAAACTTAATTTTGCTTTGTGAGTGATGGGGGAGAGAGAGGGGGAAATGCCCTATTGGTTCAGGTGAGTTTTGATGTAATCAACAAGCAGGTTGATGGCCACCTCGTTGTGTCCGCCTTGTGGAAAAATAATGTCGGCAGTTTTCTTGGCCGGCTCAATGTGCAGTTGGTGCATGGGTTTGAGCACCTGCTCATAGCGAGCGATCACCATTTCGGGAGTGCGCCCACGCTCAATGCAATCGCGGTTGATCACCCTGATGAGTCGGTCGTCGGGGTCGGCATCAACAAACACCTTAATGTCCATCATGTCGCGCAGTTTCACATCGCTAAACACCAAGATGCCCTCAATGAGTACCACCTCGTGAGGCTCCATGTGCTCGGTAGCCTGCAGGCGTGAGCAAGTGAGATAGTCATAGGTGGGCATTTCAATCGATTTCCCTGCTTTGAGTTGCTTGAGATGCTCCAAAAGCAAGGGCCAGTCAAATGCTGCCGGCTCATCGAAGTTGATGTTTTGTCGTTCATCGGCAGGCACATGGCTGGAGTCTTTGTAATAGGAGTCTTGCGAAATAATGCCCACCTCTCCCTTGGGGAGGCGTTCCATGATTTTGCGCACAACAGTGGTTTTGCCCGAGCCGGTACCACCGGCAATACCAATGATAAACATAATGCTACTATATGTGTGTTTATTATTGTTAAATAAAATCGAAACCTTTGATGCCTGCACTGTCAAAAGTGCAAAACAGTTTTACAAAGATAGCAAATCAATCACAAAAACAACCATTTTCACACCACAAATCCCAAAATATAGTCTTGTCACCCCATGGAAATTAAATGACTTTCAAGCCAATGTCTTTTAAATAGTTGAATGTGGGGTCATAAAATTCGGGCAACCGAGTAGGGTCGTTGGCATCTCCTTCAGGCACAAAAATAATAAAACCTTGGCGGGCACGGGTTAAAAGCACACGATAGGCATTCTTGCGATACATGCGACGCACTTCTTGATTCACATTGTTCCACCTGTAACCTCCATTAAACTGAAAGTATCTCCACCCCTCATCAGCATAGCGAAAATCTCCATCCCAAGCAACACAACACCAATCCAATTCAAGTCCCTGTACATCAAATTCGGTAGCTACATCTTCTAAATGCAATGATGAGCGCACATCGCTCTCATCATCTAAAAACCAATGCACAACATTGGCTTTCAATCGCACAACAATATCTTCGGGGCGCAACCTGTCGCCCGAGGAAGAAGCCACTATTCCATAGCGTTCACTACCTCGCGCCCTGCGTTTTAACCATGACTTTGCAGTGTTGATATTGCGTGTTAAATAAATTGGATAGTTCTCTAAACTTTTGAGTGTTTCACGTGCCTCTTCTTTTTCTCTCTCCAACAAGCAATGCACAAATTTGGAAACATTCTCGGCTCTAAAAGAACGCATTGATACCGATAAATGTAATTCCTCATTTGTCGTGACATGAGACCGCTCATTCAATAGTTGTTGCACTCTTCCTGCTCCATATTCTTGTTCGGTGAGTTGGTCTGAAATATAAACATGCCAATCGGGATAGTTCCTATTCAAGGCTTTTATCCATTCTTCTATCCCAGCTTCGCCAGTATTGATCTCTTGTCCACCACCCACAAGACACACGATTACAGCCCAATCTTGATGACGATCAAGGCATGAAATTAAATATTCTGGCTCTGAATAAGGAAAATTAGGAACACTCTTTTTTTGTGCCATGAAATTGGCTAATTGCTCCTTGGTCCATGCACGTTGCGACTCATCAAAGATAGCAACATGGTCTTTTGGTATAAAATGTTTTTCCTTATTTTCAATATTGCTGAAATAATCTTCATCTATAATAATTTGGTCGTTTTGCACTTTCGTTCCTTCTAAACAGGCATCTCTATAGTGATGAATCATTTGTATGAAGGTTTTGACTTCACTTCTTGCTTTTGTTTTTGTGTATCGATTTCCAGTAGTTCTTTCAAGTGCAACTTTGTCACGTGCTAAGGCTTCGGTGAGGACTTCTACCAAAGGAAAGTTTCCTGACAAATAGGTAGCGATTTCATTCTTTTTAAATTGCTCGGTAGCAATGTTCAACCCTACAAGAGTTTTACCAGCACCGGGAACTCCAGTCACAAAACAAATACTCTTATGATTATTCTTTTTGCTGTCATTTATAATTTGCGATACACATTTGCTTGTTGTTACAAGGTTTTCTCCCGAGTCGTGACGAGAGATTTCTTCTACCGAATGATTAAGATAGAGTGCACTTGCAGCCTCAACAATAGTGGGTGTGGGTGAATATTTGCTTATCACCCATTCTTCATCAGAGGCAAGTTTTTCTTTCTCGTCATAGTGATAATGCTCTATAATATAATTAAATATATCAGGAATAGCCTGAGCATTGGACAATATTGGCAAAAATAATCTGTCTTGAGAGCAACTATAACTAATTTCTACACTCTTGGCATGAGTACTCAGCAAAATCGGGACAATAAACCTGTGGTGAGATTCTTCATGAAAATTTTTTAAATCAAGACCATAATCACAAACCTGCATAATGTCGTGCTTGGTATATTCTTCTTGAAATGCCTTAAATTCCAATATAAAAACTATATTTTGCAAAAGCACAACAACGTCTATTCTACGTCCCATGCGTGGAATGTTATATTCAAAGCACACCTGACCTTCTCGCCCACCTAAAACCTGTTTCATTATCGATATTTCTTCAATCCATGCTTTATTCTGCGAATCGGTGAGAGATATAAAACTACCTAAATGAGCTTTTACGAGATGTGCACAAATCACATCGCTTGGAGTTTTTAAGAAATCGCTAATTGTTGAATGATAAAAACATCTTTTTGATAGTGCCATGTTTATTCCAAATGTTTTTTAAGAAACCAACAGCATTTTTTGATAATGCAGTGCAAGCCTTTCTACAAAGATAAGGCTTCTATCAATAGAAAACAAGAAAACGACCTTAATGACTACATGTTAGGGGGTGAGGTGGAGGTTGGGGTTGCGGTAGGGCGAGATGCGACCGGTGGCGGTGAAGCTGCCGCGCCCCATGATGGGGGTAATGGTGGCTGTGGCATAGTCGCTACCGTGAGGAATGTTGATGTAGACCGAGGCGTTGACATTGCGCCCCACAAGGTTGTAGCTGATGCTGATGTTGCCTTTCTTCGACACCTTAGCCCGATAGCCCTTAACCTGCCCCATGAGGGTGATGCCCCCCATGTTGTTGCAGCCGGGATAGCCCCACGACGATGAAGTCTGCACAACGCCACTATCGCCCTGCAAAAGCACAAAGTTGCGGTTGCCGTCAAGCCCCGATTGGGTGTAGCCCGAGTAGCTTAGCGACACGCTGTGGGCTTGCAGCACAAAGTAGCCATCTTCGACAGCTTGACCTATGGCAACAAAGCGCACCGAGTCGACAATAGCCTGCTTGTGCCCACGCGCTTGTTGCTGTTGCACTTTGGCAGCGTCTTGGGGCTCTTGGGGATAATAATCTTGAGCATGAACTTGGTTGCCTGCACCTGCCATGAGCAGGGCAACACACATTGTTGCAAGTTGTTTCGTCATTTTGGGTTCCTCCTTTTTCTACAAAAATAGCAATATTGCGATAGATGTGGATATTAATTTGAGTGAATTTTGATGAAAATGTTTAACCCCAATCGGTCATTAGGTTTCTTTGTTTTTGTCAAATTACTCAAAATAAATGACAAAGGCAAGGAAAAGCCTAAGATATTTTCTTATTGCGACCTAATGACCGATTTGGGTTTAATCTTATAATTCCGTAAGACTAAAAGAGGGACAATCGTATCGTTTCCTTAACTCCTCTCCCAAAAGATTCCCCTCTCACTTCTCTTTTACTCCTTTTCACTCCTCTTTAAATATTCCCTTCAATGGGGTGATCAATTGCTTTTTTGGGCTAAAATGATTAATTTTGCACAAAGATTAACAACTGTAGCAAGAACACAATGAAACGCAACGATTTCAAGGTTGAAATATGCGCCAATGGCGTGGAGAGCTGTGTGGCCGCTCAAGAGGGTGGAGCCAACAGGGTGGAGCTGTGTGCCGGCATTCCCGAAGGGGGCACTACCCCATCTTATGGCGAAATCAAGGTGGCACGCAATGTGCTCAAAACCACCCAACTCAACGTGATTATTCGCCCTCGTGGAGGCGATTTCCTCTACACCAGCCGAGAGCTCGACCGCATGACCATCGACATCGACGTGTGCAAGTCGCTGGGAGTTGACGGCGTGGTGCTGGGTTGCCTCACCCCACAAGGCGACATCGACGTGCCAGCATGCCAGCGGCTGTTGCGCCATGCCCGTGGCATGAGCGTGACTTTTCATCGTGCTTTCGACCATTGCGCACGCCCCTTTGAAGCACTGGAGCAAATCATTGAACTGGGCTTCAACCGCGTTCTCACTTCGGGGCAACAACCCAATGCCTTGCAAGGGGCTCCCCTGCTCAAGCAACTGCAAGAGCAAGCAGCTGGTCGCATCATCATCATGGCAGGTTGTGGCGTGAACGAGCAAAACATAGCCACAATTCATCAAATCGCCCACGTCACCGAGTTTCATTTCTCGGCACGCGAGCGAGTGGCAAGCGGCATGAGCTATCGCAATGCGTCGGTGTATATGGGTGCACCCGATGCCGACGAGTCGTCGCTACTCGTGACCACAGCACCCCCTGTCTCTTATACACATCTGACGCTGCCGACGACTCCTTACGTGT
>CAMYCE010000058.1 GCA_947254205.1 uncultured Prevotellaceae bacterium | reverse complement strand
CTCCTCAAAATAAATTGTCAAATACCAAGAAACCTAATGCCCGATTGGGGTTTAATGAATGGCTTGTACACGCGCGTGATTGGTGAAATTTAGTTGTCTATTTTTCGCTATAAACGCTGTGGTGGTGGTGGGAGTTTAGTAGCCTTTTACCTCCCAGCCCAGTGCCGAAGCTCCAAGAATGGCGGCGTCGGCCTCATTCATTTCGCTCAAGAGAATCTTGATTTTATTGCCCTTATAGATGCTCAGCACATTTTTCTCAAAAGCAGCACGCACAGGATTCATGATGAGGTCGCCACTCTTGGCAAGTCCGCCAAAGAGCACAAAGGCTTCGGGGCTTGAAAATGCCACAAAGTCGGCCAACGCTTCACCCAAAATGGTGCCGGTGTAGTCGAAGATGTCTTTGGCAAGCTGATCGCCAGCAATGGCGCAATCATACACATCTTTAGAGGTAATGGCCTCAATGTCGAGGTTGCGCAACTTCGACTCTTCGGAACGAATTTCGAGAAACTCACGTGCAGTGCGTGCCACACCTGTAGCCGAGCAATAGGTTTCGAGGCAACCCATGCGACCACAACCACACATGCGCCCGTTGCGTCGTTTCACTATCACGTGGCCCAACTCGCCAGCAAAGCCATCGTGTCCATAAACCACTTGCCCATTCACGACAATGCCACTGCCCACACCTGTGCCCAAGGTGATCATCATGAAGTCTTTCATGCCACGAGCAGCACCATAGGTCATTTCGCCAATGGATGCGGCATTGGCATCGTTGGTGATGATGCAGGGAATGCCAAATTTATTGGCAACCAAGTTGGCCAAAGGAATGGGGCGAGGCCATGGCAAGTTCACTCCATCTTCAATCACGCCAGTATAGTAGTTGGCATTGGGGGCGCCAATGCCAATGCCATTAATTTTGCCCGAGCAATCATTAGCATTCACAATGCGCGTGATCTCGGTGTAAAGTTCATCGATATAATCGTTAATATCGGCATGTCGTGCCGTCTTGATTGAGTCGCTTGCAATCACATTGCCTCGAGCATCTACGATACCAAACACGGTGTTGGTGCCACCCATGTCGATACCAATTACATAAGGTTTTGCCATGTTAAACTGAGTTTTTAATATTGTTTATATTTTGGTGATTCAAAACACTTGTTTTTTTAAACCCAAATCGGTCATTAGATTTGGGCTAAGGCAAATTTAAACAAAAAAAACGAGCCCCACTTGGTGATGTGCTCAAAAAAAAACTTTTCTCAACTTCACTCTTTTGTTTTTATGAAAAGAGAGGTATTGAGAAAAGTTTTTTGGGGTCACAGCAACCAAAATGTGGATAGCTGTGATTCTATCAATGTTGCATCACAATGTTTCCGGGCTTTTTCTATTGTTTTTCAAGAGAGAGAGTGGCCACCTTGCCATCAAAGTTTCATGCATGGCTCAAAAAGGGAGGCTACTGCTCTTGATTCATCAATGATCAAACCCGTCGCGCGAGAGCACACCTTGCTCAAAATAATGCTTCACTTGTTGCATGTCGGTCACCAAGTCGGCAACATCGATGAGTTGTTGAGGTGCATAACGGCCGGTGACAATAACCTCGGTGGTGGGGCAACGTGCTGCAATCACATCGAGCACACGCGCCACCGACAGCAAGTTGTAGTGAATGGCAATCGTGAGCTCATCGAGCACAACGATGTCATAATATCCACTCTTCATCACCTCGGCCACACGATCGAGAGCTGCCTCGGCCACTTCTTTGTCGAGTTCATTGGGCTCGCGGTCGAGAAAACAGCCATTGCCCAATTGTTCGATAGTCACATGTTTACAAAATCGTGCCAAATGAACCTCATTGTAGATTTCATTTTTCACAAATTGTCCCACATAACCAATTTTGCCGGCGCAGAGTGCTCTCACAAGTACACCAAATGCCGCTGTAGTTTTTCCTTGCCCATCGCCTGTGTAGACACGCAAATAGGCTTTTTCTTTGTCTTTCATTTTTTTGAGAATTGTGTTTTTAGTAATGTGTTATTCATTTTTTCCAGAAACGTGATGTAATATCTTCAAATTGTCCATTTGCCAGTCGTCGATATAAACGCTGGTTGGTTGTGCGATCTTTTAGGCACCCCAAGTGCTTGATATAGGGTCCTATCTTAATGTAGTCGAAATCGTCTGTCACTACACTTTGGGGCAGTCGCACTCTGCCACTATACCACCCCACCTTCAAGCCACAATGCAGGGCATGCACATGCCGGGCAAAGGCATTCACAGCAAGAGGGTCGGCATCGCCTCCCATAAAACACACACAAGTGATGTCGGCTCCGGCTTGCTTGATGAGGGAGTCGAGCACCTGCTCGGTGAGGTCGTTGCCCACATTTTGCCACAAGAAAGTGCTGTGGCAACCCGGGCAACGACAAGGGCAGTTGGAGAGATTCACCGCAAGGGTCACCTCATCGGGAATCTCTTGAAAAACTATGCCTGTGTTGACATATTTCAACATGGAATATCGCTCAAGTTGATCAACATTCTTAATCAGTGTTTTTTCACATCATCACTCTTGTTATGCCTTGTGAGCATTGGCATGGTCGCAAGCTGGCACTTTGCTTGAGCCGGCATAGAAGCGTCGATGAGCCTCTTGCTGGCGCGCCACCGAGAAGTTGCTCACTCGCTTGAGATAGCCAATGATGCGCGTCATATAGTCGACATTGTGGGAGTGACACTTGGGGCACTCCTTGAGATAGCGCTTGTCGATGTAGCCACAATCGTTGCACACAGTGTTGGGAATGTTGAATGTGAAATAGTTGCACCCTTCCTTAGCTGCGACCTTGAGCAGCTGGCGATATTGTGCCTGCGAGAGATGCTCTTCAAGATTCATGTGCAAAGCCGAGCCACCAGTGAGATGCTCAATGTAGGGGGCTCCATGCAACTTGAACTTGTCGATCACCGAGAGGCTTTCATCTTCAACCACATAGAAGTAGCTGTTGTAGCAGTCGCGAGTCACCAAGTAGCCGTCTTCACGATCCCACTTGGCATGTTTCACTCCCACATTTTCGGCAGGAATCATTTCGCAGTTAAACATCACCTTCTTGGTGCGATATTGCTTGTTGTATTTTTCAACGAGGCTCAACACACCTTGCACAAATGCCTTGTAGTCGTCGTTGGGTGTGATTTTAAGTCCCAAAAACTCGGCTGCCTCGACAAGGCCATTGATGCCTATGGTGAGATATTGACGATCGATGTTGATGTAGCCTGCATCAAAGAGTGGCAACATGCCATGCTCCTGCAACTCGCGCAGGTTCTCGTTATAGGCACTTTGCACCTTGTGGCACAAGTCGATGATGTGGGCCAAATATTCTTTATAATCGAGCTGATGATTCACTGCATATTGAATGCAACGGTTGAGATTGATGGTGAGCACACTCTTGGAGCCTGTGCTCACACCGCCGGCACCCAGCGTGTAGCTGAAACCATTGTCTTGAATCTCGTTGCGCAGGCGGCAACACGAACTCAAGCTATCGGCATTGTCGCTCAAATAGGTGAAGAAGCTGTGTCCTTGGGCATACATCTCGGCAGTGAAGTCGCCCCATTCAGTGTCAAGGCAGTCGCCATCTTTGGTGAGCATAGCCATAGTTTCAACGGGGAAGGTGAGCATGGTCTTGGTGCGCTCGGCATTAAACCAAGTCATGAAGCGTTTTTGCAACCAAGAGAGGCTCTCCCAGTGTGGGCGAGTGCCATCGGGGAAATAGAAGTTTTCAAAAAGCGACTCAAAGTAGAAGCGGTCATAGTAGGCCACATTCCAAAACACAGCCTGATAGTTGCGAGCGCCTGTGGGCTGATTGAGCGAGTAGACAATTTGCTCAAAACAATCGGTAATCACCTTGTCGATAGAGCGATGCTTGAGCGAGAGGTCGGCCACCTCATCGGCACGTTTATAATAATCTTCGCCATATTCTTTTTCGATGAAATAGTTCATATACATCAAAAATTCGGGAGTGGCACAAGCACCCGACAGCATCGAACTCACCATAAACACCATGTTGATGAATCCACCACAAAACGACTTGAGGTTGGTGGGAGCTGTGGAATTGCCACCAATGCTCACTGTGCCCCCCTTGAGCCATGGATACATGGTGATAGAGGCGCAATAGTTGGCAAGGCTCGTTTCGTCATTTTTATATATAAAATGATGAGTGAGCATGTCGATGTATTCATCGGCCAAAGCTTTGCCATACATTTTCTTGATGCGATTCACCAGCAAGCGACGATTCAAACGAATGAAACTAGCCTTGGGCAACTCACCAATGAGAGTGGCAATATTTTTGTGTTCAACATTGGCATTGGCATCATATTTTGAACCAGTAGCGGCATTTGAAGCCTCCATGTAGTTTTCCAAAAAGTTTAACTTGGCAAGCGTTTCGCGGTCTTCGGTGTGCTGTTGGCGATAGAGCATAAACGACTTGGCCACCTTGTAGTAGCCTTCGCTCATGAGAGCCTCCTCGACCTGATTTTGAATATCCTCAACCGTGATGCCTTCACTCAAATCTAAGTGGCTGATTATCTTCGAAATAGACCCTAAATTGGCAGGCTCATTCACACTTTCAAATGCCTTAATAATGGCATTCATTATCTTGTCGAGAGAAAAAGAATCTTTCGACCCATCGCGCTTTGTTATTGCAAAATTTTTGATTTCCATATTTCTATTTTGAGTTGTTAGTCCTAAAAATATTGTTTAAGTTTTTTCGCATCAAGTTTTCCTTTTTGGAAAACTTTGGTCAGAAAATCTCATCAAGAATTTTCCTTTTTAGAAATTCAATGACCTGACAAAATTAGTAAAATATTCTATAAAAAGACATGAAAAATTCTTTTTTACTCAAAAAAGATATTCACAACCCTGCAAATTATTCAAGAACAACACGTTTGGTGCAACACCATGTTTTCTTAACCCATATTGGTGCTCAACCACCAATGAAATTACTTTTTTAAAGGCTTAAGTCTTATAAATGTGGACTATTTTTAGTAAATTTGCAGTTTCAATGGGAAAAAGTACTCGATTGAGACTTGACCTGTCACGATAATTTAATTGTCAAAAACATATCCAGAACGAAACTATGGCAGAGAATACAATTGAAACTCCTCAAGAAAATAGCGAGGAGAAGAAAGCAGGACTAAACTTTGTGCAACAACTGGTTGCCAATGACTTGAAAGAAGGGAAAAATGGCGGACGACTCAACACCCGCTTTCCGCCTGAGCCCAATGGCTACCTGCACATTGGGCACGCCAAGGCCATCTGCATGGACTTTGGTGTGGCCGAGATGTTTGGAGGCACATGCAACCTGCGCTTCGACGATACCAATCCTGCCAAAGAAGACACCGAATATGAGCAGTCGATCATGCGCGACATTCACTGGCTGGGCTATGACTGGGGCGACCGTCTCTACTATGCCAGCGACTATTTTCCCAAGCTCTATGACTTTGCCGTGCGTCTCATCAAGGAAGGAAAAGCCTATGTCGACGACCAAACTTCCGAAGAAATAGCGGCACAAAAAGGCACCCCCACCACCCCTGGCACCGAGAGCCCCTATCGCAATCGCTCGATAGAGGAAAATCTCGACTTGTTTGAGCGCATGAACAAGGGCGAATTTGCCGAAGGTAGCCATGTGTTGCGCGCCAAGCTCGACATGGCAAGCGACAACATGCACTTTCGCGACCCCATCTTGTATCGCATCATCTTGAAACCTCACTGGCGCACCGGCGAAAAGTGGAAGGTGTATCCCATGTATGACTTTGCTCACGGGCAAAGCGACTATTTTGAGGGTGTGACCCACTCGATTTGCACTCTTGAATTTGTGCCACACCGCCCCCTCTATGAGCACCTCGTGAAGGAGCTTGCAGGCGATAGTGCCCAAGATTATTGCCCACGTCAAATTGAGTTTAACCGCCTAAACCTCACCTACACAATGATGAGCAAGCGCAAATTGCGCCAGCTTGTGGAAGAGGGCACCGTGAATGGCTGGGACGACCCCCGCATGCCCACCCTGTGTGGCTTGCGCCGACGTGGCTACACGCCCAACTCTATCAAGAAGTTTATTCAAGATATTGGCTACACCAAATATGAGGCTCTCAACGACATCAGCTTGCTCGAGCATGCAGTGCGCGAGGACTTGAACAAAAATGCTACTCGCGTGTGTGCCGTGCTCGAGCCCGTGAAGGTGGTGATCACCAACTACCCCGGCGACAAGGTGGAAATGCTCGACATGGACAACAATCCCGAACAAGAAAATGCCGGCACCCACAAAATGCCATTCTGCCAAGAAATTTATATTGAACGTGGCGACTTCATGGAAGAGCCACCCAAGAAGTTCTTTAGAATGACCCCTGGCAAGGAAGTGCGCCTCAAGGGTAGCTACATTGTGATGTGCACAGGTTGCACCAAAGATGCCAATGGCAATGTGACCGAAATTCAATGCACCTATGATCCCGACACGTTGAGTGGCATGCCTGGCAGCAACCGCAAGGTGAAGGGCACACTGCACTGGGTGAGCGCACGCCACTGCCAAGATGCCGAAATCAGGCTCTACGACCGCTTGTTTGCAGTAGAGAACCCTGCTGCCGACACCGAGCACGATTTTCACGAACTGCTCAACCCCAATTCATTCCAAAAGATTGAAAATGCCAAGGTTGAACCATGGCTTGCCGAGAATGCCAAAGTTGAAGATAAATTTCAATTCCAGCGCATTGGCTATTTTTGCGTGGATAGCGACTCAACACCACAAAAAATGGTGCTCAATCGCACCATTGGCCTCAAAGACAGCTGGGCCAAAGCACAAAACAAGTAACAGCCTATCAAACTACATCACCCAACATCTTCGTCGCGCCATCATGCAACGAAGATGTTGGGTTTATATAGCATGTATAATTTGCTAACTACTCAAACAAGGTGTTCCACGACTGCAATGCACCATCGCTGGTTGTTAAATTTTGCCCGCCAGCATAGATGACACTGCAATGCTTTGACCCTGAGAGTGAAGCCCACCTATTCAAGCCTTTGAAAAACGAAAGTTTAAACGTCTGCGACGATTTAATTTCATAAGCATAATCTTCGCCTTCCCTGTGGTCAATCAAGTCAATTTCATTGCCAGTGCTGTCACGCCAAAAAGTTAAATCGGGCTCAATTCCTTGATTGTAATATAGTTTGACAAACTCATTCACAACAAGATTTTCAAACATGCCACCATATAAATAATGTGTGGTCAATTGCTCGGCAGAGCGAATACCCAACAAAGAGCACACCAGTCCGGTATCGTAGAAATAGAGTTTCGGAGTTTTCACAAGTCGTTTAGAATAGTTTTTGTAGTTGGGTTGCAAACGATAGCAAATGAAACTTGCTTCAAGCACCGACAACCAAGAAGTTGCTGTTGGAACCGAAATAGAACAGTCATTGGCCAAAGACGACAAGTTGAGCAACTGACCCACTCGCCCGGCACACATCTTCACAAACAAGATGAACTTGCTTAAATCGCCAATGTTTTTCAAGAGTCGCACATCACGTTCCAGATAGGTTTCCATGTAATGAGGATAAAAATCGCCCGGGTCGATGCCCTTGTCAAAAATGCGAGGATAGCCCCCTTTGAAAATTTCCTCCTCTACACGCATCGTGGGCAACCCCTCCTTCTTCAATTCATGATGCGACAATGGCAAAAGTTTGAGAACAGCCGTGCGACCAGCCAAGGATTGATTAACCTGCTCCATGAGCAAAAAGTTGTGTGACCCTGCCAAGATGAACATTCCTTCTCGATTTTCATGATCAACGATTCCCTGAATGTAGGAAAAAAGCGACGGAACTCGTTGCGCCTCGTCAATAATCACTCGATTCCCATATGTGGATAGAAAACCACGAGGGTCGTTTTGAGCAAATTCACGCATGTCCAAATCTTCCAGCGATACATAACGATAATCTTGAAACACATGTCGCAATAACATGGTTTTTCCCGATTGGCGCGGTCCTGTGAGTGTAACCACAGGGAATTTTTGCGCCATTCGTCCCAATTTTGTAATCAAATCTCTTGAAATCATCATAGTCTCTCCTTGTTTTTTTCAGCAAATTTAAAGTTTAAAATTAAATTTGCAAACTTATTCTTACAAATTTAAAGTTAAAAATTAAATCTGCAAAAAAAAATCGAATAGCGCAATTCACACATCAGCGTATCCTCAATCTCACCAGCAACAGGTATCACACACCTTAATTATATAAAGAAACATCGTCTTTTGTTTCAAGCTCAAAATTGAACAGTGAACAAGACGATGTTTTTTTTCATTTGATTACGATGACTCTCACACCTCAAAGGCCGATAGCTCGTCGATAAACTTTTCAACTGTTTTGCGCCCTATCTCAGACCCTCGTTCATAAAGTTGAGGAGTCATGAGTGGCATCGTTTTGGCCAACTTACTGCCAATGGGCGATTGATAGAACTTGATAATTTCTCTCACTTCCTCGAGGGTGAAATATTGATAATAAACATCGGCAATTGCCTGTGACAGTTTTTCATTTAATTCTCGCTTGAGCCTTACACTTAGTTCATCAAAAAATTCAGCGGGAATTTCAGGGTGTTGTTTTCGCAAATCGGGCAACATGGCATCGATAATAGCCTCGGTGCCTTTAGCATCATTTGAAGTTAACTTCACAAGCGAGTCAACAGCCGCATAATATGCGGTGGGCACCATCACAGCTTCAACAGTGTCGTGCACAGCAACTTGAGGAGTTGTAACCTCCTCTTGTGCTCTCGCATGAAAACACGGCGAGACAAGCCACAAAGAGATGAAAAAAAACAGGAATCTAAAAGCATTCATAAGCTTATTTTTTGGAGTTAATAGTTTTAAACAAAGAAGGGCGCACCTCGTGCAATCGTTGCAAGAAACGTGCTGTGAAAAGCTGTGCGCCCTTGTGGTTAAGGTGCCCCTCATCGTCCCATAGCGTAAAATCGGTGTTGAAGGAGGCGTCTTGCCCCATGAAAATATAAGGCACATCATGTTGAGCCAACAAGCGTGCAAGAGGGGCATGAAGTTGCTTTAAATTGTGCTGGGCCATGAAACGCGGAGAGGTGACAACCACCAATCGCGCCTTTTGTTCACGGCACATTTTCATGAGATAATGCAATTTCCAAGGGTCAAAATTATGCTTTTTAAATTGAAATTTGGGAACATGTGGCTTGAGCTGATGATACTGGGGAATATAGCCACAATCAACATCGTGAGATTCATATTGGCTACTATCGGGTGTCATGACCAACCGGGCAAGCACAGAATTATAGGGATATATTGACGAAAGTTTACCATAACGCCATTCTGCATCAACTAAATTTAAAAGGCTGTCGCAATAGGGCAAAGTTGCTTGACGGCGAATATAGGTGAAATCGATGCTATAGGACACACTATCTTGTGCATCATAGTCGAGTGTCAGCTCATAGACAATGAGCTTGGGATTGTTGTGCCTGAGCACGGCGCGCATGAGCGCATAGTTGTTGAAAATGCCCTGCCCCTCCATGCCACAGTTATAGCAAGAGAGGGCAAGAGAGTCGGTAATGATAGAGGGCACATAGTGATGCAAGGCTCGCGACGAGCCAAAAATGAGCACATCGCAGCCGTGCAACTTGTGGCACATATAATTGACACGACCTATCTCGCCGGTATCTATCTGCTCATAGGCATTGCGCAAGACCTTACCAATCAAGCGATCGCCTGCAACAACCACAAGAGCCATAAGCAAAAATATGAGCAAAAATCTCTTCATTAAAACATCACATATATAAACTGACTCGAATCAAACACACCTATCATTAAAATGAGCCACACAACCATGGCATAGCAAGTGAGCGAAAGAGCACGTGGAGTGGATTTTTTATTCAAAAATTCTTCGTAGCCGTCACGAGTCATGACTATTATAAAGGTAAGAGCCATATAGACGAGTGTGGCACGAGCCTGCAACGAGTGTGGCAACTTGATGCTCAAAGGCATGAAGTTGCAGGAGAGTTGATGAAGGATTTCGGCATAATTAGGCTGAAAAAACACCCACACAAACGACAAGAGCAACAAAGTTAGGAGGGTGAACATTATGCGAATGGGCACAATTGCTTTCCATTGCTTCAAAGGCAGGAAACGGCTCACTGCCACCAACAGCCCGTTGCACAATCCCCATGCTATAAATCGAAATGAGCCTCCATGCCAAATGCCACTTATAAAAAAGGTGAACAACGTGTTGAGCGTTGCCCGTGCATGGCTACACCGACTTCCGCCAAGCGGAATGTAGACATAGTCTCGCAACCAGCCCGAAAGTGCCATGTGCCACCGGTGCCAAAATTCTCCTGCTCCCATAGCAAAAAAAGGACGGTTGAAGTTGTCTTTGAGTTTTACCCCAAGCAATCGACCCATGCCAATGGCAATGAATGAATAGCCGGCAAAGTCGCAATACATTTGAAAAAGATAGCACACCATGGCAAATGCCAAAGTGAAACCATTGTATTCGGACACGTGGTCAAACACACTCAAGGTGTACATGTCGAAGCGATCGGCTACTGCAAGTTTCAAGAAATAGCCCCACACGAGCATGCGTGCTCCCTGAGATGCCAACCGGGCATTAAAGCCAAAACGACGTTCCTTGATTTGAGGCATCAAGTCAAAAGAACGATTGATGGGACCCGATAGCACTGTGGGGAAAAAGCTGAGAAAGAGAGCGTGATTGAGCCACGAGTGCTCACGAGGCACTCGGTCGCGATACACATCAACCACATAACCAATGGCTTGCAACGTGTAGGTTGAAAGGCCCACTGGTATTGCCCAATTCAATCCATCGAACCGAATAGCATAGCCTGAGGATTGAATGAAGGCCCCAACAACACGGCTGATTGGACTTAAAAACTTAAAGAAAGTGAGAGCACTCAACAGCACGGCGATAGAAAGACCCAATTTAACCTTGCTGCGATGCTGCGGTTTTTCAAATACATAGCCAGCCCCATAGCTCACCACCATTATCCATAGCAAAAACGCAAGACACGATGGTTTCCACATCGTGTAGAAAGCCATGCTCACAAGTAGCAAAAAAGCATTGCGCCAGCGCACAGGCATGACCCAACACAGCAATGCAACTGTGGGGAAAAACAGCAAAAAAGGCAGAGAGGTAAATTCCATAAACAGGCTGTCTTTTAAAAACTAAGAGGACGCTCCCACCATAGCACAGAAGTTTAGCAGTGGCAGCCCTCGATATTGAAACCGCGCAAAAAGGCATCGACAGGCATGCGCTTTTTGCCAGCAAGTTGCAACGACATGATTTCGAGGCGACCATCGGCACAGGCCACCCACATGCGCTTTCCATCGCTTGTGATAGCGCCATACCCCTCATCACTTGCCAATGGCTGTGGCTCGCTTGTTTCAAAAATTTTGGCAGTGAGAGTTTCGCCTTGAGGCGTGACAATCTCGGTCCACGCTGCTGGATAGGGCGACAAGCCACGCACATGGTTATAAATCATCTCGGCACTCTTGCTCCAATCAATGTGGCAAGTATCTTTGAATATCTTGGGTGCCGGCGTTGGCTCCTCGCCCTGCACGAGCAACTGGTCTTGTGCAATGGGCTTGACAGTGCCTTCGATTATAGCCTCCACCGTTTCGACAACCATGCCTGCCCCCAAGTGCATGAGCTGGTCGTGCACAGCCTCCACATTGTCGTGCCGGCCTATGGCAAGGCGACGTTGTTGAATGATGTCGCCCGTGTCGATTTCATGCTTCAAGAAGAAAGTGGTAACGCCCGTTTCGACATCGCCATTCATCACAGCCCAATTGATGGGAGCTGCACCACGATATTTGGGCAACAACGAGGCGTGCAGGTTGAACGTGCCCAATCGGGGCATACTCCACACCACCTCGGGCAACATGCGAAAGGCTATGACGATGTGCAAGTCGGCAGCGAGGTCACGCAACTCGCCAACAAAGGTCTCATCTTTCAAGTTGGCAGGTTGCATGAGGTGCAGTCCATGTGCCATGGCATAGCGTTTCACGTCGCTTTCATAAAGGCGGTGGCCACGCCCTGCTGGCTTGTCGGGCATGGTGACAACCCCCACTATATTAAAGCCACCCTCGACCAAGCGTCGCAAGCTCTCGACGGCAAAGTCGGGTGTTCCAAAAAATACTATCTTTAAATCTTCCTTTTTCATGTTTCAACATTGTTTTTTTTTCAACCAAGAGCATCAATCATAGCTATAGTGCTTGAGCACTTGTCGATAGCTATTGAAAATCTTAGACTT
>CAMYCE010000057.1 GCA_947254205.1 uncultured Prevotellaceae bacterium | reverse complement strand
TTGTCGGGGAAAATGCGTACCCAAATTTGACCTTCACGTTGCATGTAACGTGTCACGGCAACACGAGCTGCTTCGATCTGACGGGCAGTAATCCACTTGCTACCAAGTGCCTTGATGCCGAAAGAGCCGAAGTTGAGCTGAGTGCCACGCTTTGAATATTTGCGTGGGTGGCCGTCTGACGGTCTTCTATATCTTAATCTTTTTGGTTGTTGTAACATTTTTGTTCAGTTGTTAAAATCAAGTTTAACGATTGTTCTTATTTTTTCTGAAGCCACCACGACGGCCACCACCGCCACCATTGGAGCGACGCTCGTTGCTGTTGTTGGTGAAATTGGGAGCAAGGTCCTTCTTTCCGTACACCTCGCCACGGCAAATCCACACCTTGATGCCAATGAGACCCACCTTGGTGAGAGCTGGCACAAGAGCATAGTCGATGTCGGCACGCAATGTGTGCAAGGGTGTACGACCTTCTTTAAACATTTCCGAACGAGCCATTTCGGCACCGTTGAGACGTCCGCTCACTTGCACTTTGATGCCTTCGGCACCCATGCGCATAGTTGAAGCTACAGCCATTTTCACTGCACGACGATAAGCAATCTTGCCCTCGATTTGGTGAGCGATGCTGTGGGCCACAATTTGAGCATCGAGTTCAGGACGCTTCACTTCATAGATGTTGATTTGAACATCTTTTTCGGTGAGCTTCTTGAGCTCTTCCTTGAGCTTATCAACATCTTGACCACCCTTGCCGATGATGATACCGGGGCGAGATGTGCAGATTGTGATAGTGACAAGCTTAAGGGTTCTTTCAATGACAATGCGCGAAACACTGGCTTTGGCCAGACGCACGTTGAGATACTTGCGGATTTTGCTATCCTCGAGCAGAGTATCTCCATAATTACTACCACCGAACCAGTTGGAATCCCAACCGCGGATGATACCCAAACGATTACTAATTGGATTTACTTTCTGTCCCATAGTGTTTTATGCGTCTTTTTTGTCATTATTAGAAATTGTGTCTACAAACAAGGTGATGTGGTTGCTACGCTTGCGAATGCGATAGCCACGACCTTGAGGTGCTGGACGAAGGCGCTTGAGCATGGGAGCACAATCGACCGTGAGGGTCTTGATGTAAAGCTCACCGCTCTCGGCTTTCCTGCCATTCTTCTGTTCCCAGTTTGATATGGCCGATTTCAGGAGTTTTTCAATGTCCTGAGCAGCATGTTTAGTAGAGAAGTGAAGGAGACCAAGAGCCTTGAAAACTTCAACGCCGCGAACCATGTCGGCCACCAAGCGCATCTTGCGAGGCGAGCTTGGCACGTTTTTCAGCTTTGCGAAGCTTTGCTCTCTGCGGGCTTCCTTGATTTTATTAGCTGATTCTCTTTTTCTTTTACCCATTGTATTTTAATTCTTTTTTTTTGTCAATGAATTGATATCCCGGGCCCATTACTTCTTGTTGTTGCCACTGTGTCCACGGAAGGTGCGAGTGGGAGCGAACTCACCGAGCTTGTGACCAACCATGTTTTCGGTAACATACACGGGAATGAACTTATTGCCATTGTGCACTGCAAAAGTGTGACCCACAAAATCGGGGGCAATCATCGAAGCGCGCGACCATGTTTTGATCACACTCTTCTTGCCGCTTTCGTTCATGGCGTCAACTTTCTTTTCGAGCTTTACACTAATGTAAGGGCCTTTTTTTAATGAACGACTCATAGTTTAACTTTTAATCAAATTACTTCTTTCTTCTTTCGATAATATACTTCGAAGATTGCTTCTTCGGAGCACGTGTCTTCAAGCCCTTAGCATAAAGACCTGTACGCGAACGGGGATGACCACCAGATTGACGGCCTTCGCCACCACCCATTGGGTGATCGACTGGGTTCATAACAACACCACGGTTGTGTGGGCGACGACCCAACCAGCGTGAACGACCAGCTTTACCTGAACGTTCGAGAGCGTGGTCGGAGTTGCCAACTACACCAATCGTTGCCTTGCATGTTGCAAGAATCTTGCGGGTTTCGCCCGAAGGTAATTTGATGACTGCATAAGTTCCCTCACGCGAAGTCAACTGAGCAAACGTTCCAGCACTGCGAGCAATCGCTGCACCTTGTCCTGGACGCAATTCAATGTTGTGAATTAAAGTACCAACAGGAATCTTATTGAGTGGAAGCGCGTTTCCCACTTCGGGGGCCACGTTCTCACCGCTTTCTACCATTGTGCCAACTTCAAGTCCGTTGGGGGCAATGATATAAGCCTTATAACCATCTACATAGTAAAGCAATGCAATGCGAGCCGAGCGGTTAGGATCGTACTCGATCGACTTTACACGAGCTGGTACACCGTCTTTGTTTCTCTTAAAATCGATAAAGCGATATTTGCGCTTGTGACCACCACCACGGTAGCGATTGGTGAGGTGACCCTCATTGTTGCGACCGCCAGTGGTGCGTTTGCCGACTGTAAGAGATTTTTCTGGTGTACGTGCAGTGATTTCATCAAATACACCAATAACCTTGTGTCTTTGCCCCGGTGTTGTGGGCTTTAATTTTCTTACTGCCATTTGTATAATTAAATATTACTATAGAAATCAATGGTTTGTCCCTCGGCAATAGTGACAACAGCCTTCTTGAAGGCTGCTACCTTGCCGCGTTGAATTCCACGCTTTGTATAGCGCATTTTTTTCTTGCCATCGTAGTTCATTGTGCTGACAGAAACCACCTTAACGTCATACATTTTCTCAACAATATCTTTGATTTGATACTTGTTGGCGCTGGGAGATACCTTGAATGAAAAACGATTGTTTTTTTCACTAATAGCATTAGCTTTTTCGCTAACGATTGGAATGATCATTATATCCATGTCTTGTTACCTCCTTCAATTAAAACTGGTTTAAAACAGCAACACTGCTTTCGGTGAGCACGAGTGTCTTGTTGTCAAGCACACGATAGGTGTTCATCTCCGAAGCAGTAAATACTTTGGCTTTCTCGACATTGCGAGCCGACAAATATACATTATTATTATGGTTCTCTAAAACCAAAACAATCTTTTGTTCGGCCAATTTAAGATTCTTAGCAAAGTTTACGAAATCTTTAGTTTTTGGAGCTTCGAAGTTAAAGTCTTCGACTACGACGATTTGATTGTTCTGAGCCTTGAACGTCAACGCCGAACGACGAGCGAGAGCCTTAACCTTCTTATTCAACTTGAAGCTGTAGTTGCGAGGACGGGGACCAAAAATGCGTCCACCACCAATCATAACTGGTGATTTGATATCACCATGACGGGCACCGCCTCCACCTTTCTGACGTCCCAATTTCTTGGTTGAGCCTGAAACTTCACTTCTTTCCTTTGCTTTATGAGTACCTTGGCGTTGGTTGGCCAAGTACTGCTTAACATCGAGATAAACGGCGTGCTCATTGGGTTCAGCAAGTGCAAAAACCTCATCGTTGAGAGTTACCTTTTTCCCGGTGTCTTCACCTTTGATGTTGTATACTGCGAGTTCCATTATTTAACAATTGATAAAATTGAACCTTTTGCGCCGGGAACACTTCCTTTAACAACGAGAAGATTGTTCTCAGGCATGATTTTAATAACTTGTAGATTCTGAGCTGTTACACGCTCGTTGCCCATGTGGCCTGCCATGCGCATGCCTTTGAAGACAATTGCGGGATAAGAGCAAGCACCAATAGCACCGGGAGCACGCAAACGGTCGTCTTGGCCGTGTGTTGATTGACCAACACCGCCAAATCCGTGGCGTTTTACAACACCTTGGAAACCTTTACCCTTTGATACACCGATAACATCGACAAATGATGCGTCGTTGAACAAATCTACAGTGATTTTATCACCAAGCTTGTACTCACCATCAAATTCTTTGAACTCGGCCAAGTGTCTTTGTGGTTCAACTCCGGCTTTCTTGAAGTGACCGGCTTCGGGCTTTGTGGTGTGCTTGGCAGTTTTTTCAACATAACCAAGTTGCAAAGCTTCGTAACCGTCTTTTTCAAGAGTTTTTACCTGAGTAACAACACAAGGACCTACTTCGATAACAGTGCACGGAATGTTCTTACCGTCGGCACTGAAAACGGATGTCATTCCGATTTTCTTTCCTAATAATCCTGGCATTTCTCTTTAATTTTTTTGAAATTTACTTATAATCACTTGTTTGATTGATAAAATTGTGAACGCTGAACAAGCATTTTTTTACACCTTGATCTCAACTTCAACACCACTGGGCAATTCAAGTTTCATGAGAGCATCAACAGTCTTTGCAGTAGAGCTATAGATGTCGATGAGACGCTTGAATGCCGACAATTGGAATTGTTCACGAGATTTTTTGTTGACAAATGTCGAACGGTTCACGGTGAAGATGCGCTTGTGAGTGGGCAGCGGAATTGGACCGCTAACTACTGCACCTGTAGCCTTCACAGTTTTTACAATCTTCTCGGCCGACTTGTCAACCAAGTTGTGATCGTAAGATTTTAATTTAATTCTGATTTTTTGGCTCATATTTTTTAAATATAAAATTTTATTTCAACAAATCAACACGGCCTTTCACCTCTTCGAGCACCTTGGTGGCGATAGCCTTGCTCACTTGAGCATAGTGCGAGAAGCTCATGGTCGAAGTTGCACGACCCGAAGTGATAGTGCGCAATGCAGTCACATAGCCAAACATTTCGGCAAGAGGAGCTGTTGCTTTAACGATGCGGGCACCGCTACGGCTGGTTTCCATGCCCAAAACTTGGCCACGACGCTTGTTCAAGTCACCAATCACGTCGCCCATGCTCTCTTCGGGAGTAACAACCTCCACTTTCATAATGGGCTCCATGAGCACAGGGCCAGCTTGAGCACAAGCCTTGCGGAATGCCGATTGAGCACAAAGCTCAAATGAGAGTTGGTCGGAGTCGACTGGGTGGAACGAACCGTCGATAACTGTAACCTTGAGTTGTTCTACCGGATAGCCTGCAAGCACACCATTCTTCATGGCAGCCACAAAACCCTTTTGAATCGAAGGAATGTATTCTTTAGGAATATCACCACCCTTTACCTCATCGATAAATTGGATTGAACCTTCAAAATCTTCGTCAACGGGTTCAACACGGCAAATGATGTCGGCAAATTTACCACGACCACCAGTTTGCTTTTTGAACACTTCGCGGAGTTCAACAGGTTGAGTAACGGCTTCTTTATAGGTAACTTGAGGTTGACCTTGGTTGCACTCTACCTTGAACTCACGACGCAGACGGTCGATAATAATATCAAGGTGGAGCTCACCCATGCCACGGATAATGGTTTGGCCGGTCTCTTCGTTAGACTCGATTTGGAATGTGGGGTCTTCTTCGGCAAGTTTTTGCAAGCCCACACCAAGTTTGTCGAGGTCTTTTTGAGTTTTAGGCTCAACTGCAATACCAATCACAGGATCGGGGAAGTCCATGGCTTCAAGAACGATGGGATTGTTCTCGTCGCACAAGGTGTCGCCAGTGCGAATATCCTTGAAACCAACACCTGCACCAATATCACCGCAACCAATGCTTTCCATTGGGTTTTGCTTGTTGGAGTGCATTTGGAACAAGCGAGAGATGCGCTCTTTCTTGCCAGAGCGAGAGTTAAACACATAGGTGCCGGCATCGATCTTACCTGAATAAACGCGGAAGAACACCAAGCGACCTACATAGGGGTCGGTAGCAATCTTGAAGCAGAGAGCACACATGGGGTCTTCATAAATAGGCTTGCGCGACACTTGCACGTCGGGGTTGCCATAGGCAGTGCCCACAACCTCAACAGCATCTTCGGGGCTGGGAAGATAGGCACACACAGCGTCGAGCAGAGGTTGAACACCCTTGTTCTTGAAAGAGCTACCACAAAGCATGGGGATAATTTCCATTTTCAGGGTAGCTGCACGCAATGCACGCTTGGTTTCTTCGACAGTAATAGTTGAAGGGTCGTCAAAATACTTGTTCATGAGAGCATCGTCAAATTCGGCAATGCTTTCAAGCATTTGATCGTGATATTTCTCGGCCTCTTCGCGCAAGTTTTCGGGAATTTCCTCAACAGCATATTCCGAACCCATTGCATCGCCGTGCCACACGAGAGCCTTCATGGTCACCAAGTCGATAACTCCTTTAAAGGTTTCTTCGGCACCAATGGGCAATTGAATGGGGCAAGGGTTGGAACCAAGGATTTCCTTGATTTGACGAGCCACTTCGAGGAAGTTGGCACCCGAGCGGTCCATTTTGTTCACATAGGCAATGCGAGGCACATTGTATTTGTCGGCCTGACGCCACACAGTTTCGGATTGAGGTTCCACACCACCCACGGCGCAGAAAGTGGCAACTGTGCCATCGAGCACACGCAATGAGCGTTCTACCTCAACGGTGAAGTCAACGTGTCCTGGAGTGTCGATCAGGTTGATTTTATATTTTTTGTCGTTATAGTTCCAGAATGCAGTAGTAGCAGCCGAGGTGATTGTGATGCCACGCTCTTGCTCTTGCTCCATCCAGTCCATAGTTGCTGCACCGTCGTGCACCTCACCAATTTTGTGGGTCAAGCCGGTGTAGAAAAGAATACGCTCCGATGTTGTAGTTTTACCGGCATCGATGTGAGCCATGATACCGATGTTACGCGTTTGTTTGAGTTGTTCGTCTGTTCTCATTTATTATACTCCTTAACTATCAATTAAAATCTGAAATGAGCAAATGCACGGTTGGCCTCGGCCATGCGGTGCATGTCTTCTTTGCGCTTGAATGCACCACCTTGCTCATTGTAAGCATCCATGATTTCGGCTGCAAGTTTGTCGGCCATAGTTTTGCCACCACGCTTGCGAGCAAATAAGATGAGATTTTTCATTGATATTGACTCCTTGCGGTCGGGACGGATTTCGGTTGGTACTTGGAAGGTTGCGCCACCCACGCGACGCGATTTAACTTCGACTTGAGGAGTGATTTTTTCGAGAGCTGATTTCCAGATCTCGAGTGGAGTTTTCTCTTCGTTAGCCATCTTAGTGCCTACCAATTCAAGGGCACTGTAGAAAATTGTGTACGAGGTGTTTTTTTTGCCATCATACATGAGGTGATTTACGAATTTAGAAACACGCACGTCACCGAATTTGGGATCGGGAAGAATGATCCTCTTTTTTGGCTTAGCCTTTCTCATTGTTCTTAAAAAAGTTGTAGTTTTTGCCTGCTTGGTTGTTGCTTCTTTGTTCTTCAACGGTCAACGCTATGACCATTTACTCAACCCTAAAATTTCAATCCAATATAATCAAAAACTAAGTTTTAAATTTTTGTTTTTTTTAGTAGAAAAGTCGCTTTATAGGACGTTTTAATCTTTATTTTAATCGATTATTTTTTAGCGTCTTTGGGGCGTTTTGCACCATATTTAGAACGACGTTGAGTGCGACCTGCAACACCGGCGGTGTCGAGTGTGCCACGCACAATGTGATAACGCACACCCGGGAGGTCTTTTACACGACCACCGCGCACCATCACAATAGAGTGCTCTTGCAAGTTGTGTCCTTCTCCTGGAATGTAGGAGTTCACTTCTTTACCATTGGTCAATCTCACGCGCGCAACCTTACGCATTGCCGAGTTAGGCTTCTTGGGGGTGGTGGTGTAAACACGCACACACACGCCACGACGTTGTGGGCAAGAATCCAAAGCTGGCGATTTGCTGGTGTATTCCAGCGTAGTGCGGCCTTTTCTTACTAATTGCTGAATCGTAGGCATCTTAGTTCTGTTTTTACTTTGTTTTTAATTATTAATTATATGATAAATATCTTCACTTATAACCCCATTAATATCCACAACAATCTCCACTAAATCAACAATTTAGCAGAAACTGTGCGAGTTTCAGGGCTCAAAAGCGATGCAAAGTTACACACTAATTGGCTAATAACCAAATGTTTTTAAAACTATTTTCTATTAAAGAAGCGATTGTATTTTTCATGCCTTTCATGTGCACTTTTCATTGCAATTTTACCTCGCAATAGAAATCATCTACAATAGGGAATTAAACATTTTTAAAAGGTTTAACCTCTTTTAAAGATAATCCCCGCTTGTCTTTCTCGCTCAATTGCACCTGTGATGGCGAAATGGGCCAGTTGATGGCCAAGTCGGGGTCGTCATATCGAAGGGTGACCTCGCTGTGGGGAGCATATTGGTTGTCGACCTTATATTGAAATTGCGCTTCATCGCTCAGCACCACAAATCCATGGGCAAAACCACGGGGAATAAATAGTTGTGTGCCAGTCGAGGCCGACAGCTCAACAGCCACATGACAGCCAAAGGTGGCACTATCCTCGCGCAAGTCGACTGCCACATCGAGCACCCTGCCACGCGACACTCTCACCAGCTTGGCCTGTGAGAATTTGCCTTGCTGAAAATGCAAACCACGCAACACTCCATAGCTTGAAAACGACTCATTGTCTTGAATGAAATTGACCGGCCCTACATGGGCTTCAAACTCGGCCTGCTTGAACACTTCGGCGAAGTAGCCTCGCGAGTCGCCCAAACGCTTGGGAGTGATGACCCACACACCTTTTATATATTGCTCTTGAAATTCCATGCTATTTGTTATTTTTTTTGCATTACTAAAAAGTTGAAACAAATATACGACAAAAAGGGTGAACAAAAAAAGAGAGGAGCCCAAGCCTCACGCCCATGCTCCTCCACCATTATTAATATTTAAATTTAAAAATGAAGTGCAATCAAAAATCAAGTTTTACTCCAAAACTAAATTGACGAGGCATGCCCCAATAGCCTTTAAATGTGGCTAAGTCGTGAGATGCCCCATCGATGCCGCGCTCAATATAGCGATGGTTGGCAATATTGCGACACGAAGCAAAAAAATCGAGTTTTGCTCGCTTTAACTTCATGGCATAGCCCACAGTTGCATCGAGGAGAGCGCAAGAAGGCAATTTGAAAGCATCGGCTGCCTCAACCGTGCGTCCCGAAGGTTCAAAATCGGCATACATGCGTGCTTGATAGCGCAAGTCGGCACGTGCATATAGCCCATTGCGCAGGTGGGCATCGAGTTGCAATCCAAGCTGACTTTGCGGAGCATCGCCCACATGCAGGCCGTCGCAATAAATGGCATATTGCTTGAGCACTTCGCCCGTGTAGGAGTCAAATGATATTGCATCGCCTCCACTCTTCCATTTCCACGAGCCAAGGGCTGCATAGCCTCGTGCAGCGAGCCAAGGTGTAATGGCTTGGTTGACTGTCATCTCAACACCCATGTGCAGTGCATTGAGGCCCGACATTTGATATTTCTCGGCAGTTTCATTGGCACGCTTGGCCAAGCTCACTGCCAGATTTTTATCTCGCCACGATGCCACATAGCCCAGCAATTCAACACCTCCATCATGCCAAGATGCACGCAAGCCCAACTCGCCTAATATGTTTTTTTCGTTCTTCACATTTTTAGTCACACTCAAGTTGCTCGAGGCCAAATACACCCCTGCATAGGGCAAGCGGCTATTATAGCCCATATTGCCATATAAAGAGATGTGCTTGTTGAGATGCCACATTGCACCACCACGCACACTCACGCCACAGCCACCAGTCCACTGGCTCACGGCATGTTTCACATCGTCGTGCCGGCGATAGGCTCCAAGATAAACTGCTACGCCAAGATTGGCCACAACATCACCTTTATTATAATGTGCCTGCACATAGCCCGACGAGTGATGCGTGGTGCGACCATATCGGTTGCCAATATATTGCCCCAGCTCATAGTTCTTGCCATAATAAGAGAAATAGCTGGCTTGCAGCAAGTCGAGTATCTTCATCTTAGACCATGTGTCGTAGTATTGATATTGCAAGCCCAGCGAGAGTTGCCAAGTGTCGTTTACCCGATAGTCGCCCGAGGCCACACCTCCCAGTTGCGTGTGCCCCGACAAATAGTCGATCATGGCATACCTGCCCACATATCGACCCAACGAGTCGGTTGTCGACTGGTTTTTGTTGATAATAGCATCAAAATCGAGAAGTCCGCCCGAAGTGCGAAATTGAATGAAGGGTTCTTTTTTGCTGGCACTCACTGTCGAGTAGCCTCCACCATCGGCAAGAGCAAAATAGAGCGAGTTGCGCCACTTCCATTTCTCTCCGTTATACAGGTGTTGCAAAGTGAAATAGGGCTTAAAATAGTGGTTGCGGGCTATCGAGAAAGGCTTGCCACGCAAGTAGCCCCAGTTTTTAGAATACTCCACCCCATAGGTGTCGACCTCGCGGGCTGTGAGCTCGGTGTTGCGCTGATTGTGACGTTCGGGCGAGCCCAATGCCGTGAACAGCAAGGTGTGGCGTGCCCCTATCGATTTGCTCACGGTGAGCATATAGGACAATGTGTTGACATCGGTGCACTGCACATATCCGTCACCCTTCACCCACGACAACATGCCATTCACTCCCCAGCCATGGGCAAGCCGACCTGTTGAATAGCTCACGGTCGTCTTTAGCAAGCCTTGTTGGGTTGAGGTCAACGACACGCTGCCTGCAGCCTTTGTTCCCAAGCGATTGGTGATGATGTTTACCATGCCACCCATTGCGCAATCGGCCAGCAGGGAGCCGCCAATACCTTTTTGCACTTGCACCGAATAGGTGGCATCGGTGAGAGCCATCCAGTTGTTCCAATACATCGAGCCCGATGTGAGTCCTTGTATGGGAATGCCATTGAGCAACACTGCAATGTTGTCTTGCTTAAAGCCTCGCATGTTGAGCGTGGCATCGCCATAGCTACCTGTCGATGAAGTGGCATAGACTCCTGGCACAGCCTGCAACATCTCTACAAAATTGGGAGCTGACGTATGCCGGGTGACATCGGTGGGTTTAATGGTTGTGAAACTGAGAGGTGCAAGCTTTGAATTCAAGAAATTGGCATTCACTGTCACCTCTTGCAAAGTGAGTGTGGTGTCGGGGGTTGCATTGTAATCTTCCTTGGCTTCTGCATGTGCAAGAGACGGAAGAATTGCCATGCCCACCACAATTGATAATGATTTTCTTAACATAGTTGAAGAAACCTTTGAAAATTGTTAGTAAAAAGGGCATAACAATCCAAGGCTTCTTTTTCTTCTTTCATCCAGACTATGACTGTCGGTATCGTAGTTTCAACGATTCGGCCCTCGTGGTGAAGGCTCGCGGACTTTGACCGCCGGTAGGGACTTGCACCCTGCCCTGAAGAGTATATGTCGATGCAAAATTACAACTATTTTTTGGGGGCATGAAATTTTTAGGCAAAACTTGCAAGCTATTCACAAAAAAATAATACTTTTGCACCGACCAAAATTTCATATACTTTAAACAACAATGAAAAATATTATTTTTTTTGATGACAATGAGGTGCGCAAGCAGTTGTTGCCTCTCACCCACACTCGTCCTATTTCAAAAATCAGAGTTGGCATTTCAACTATCGAGGAAAAATGGATTAACCTGCTGGGAGAAGCCCAATATTCCCACCAGACGGCCACCTATCTGAAAAAGCAGTATCCTCTCGTGCTCAACGACCTCAACCTCATGATTGCAGGCCACATGATTCCCACTGCCACTGTGGCTCACATGGCAAGCAGCCTCAAAATAGGCGAAGCACTTGTTGATGCCGACACTCAAGAGCTTATTGCCTTTTATGGCACACCTATCGACTTTGATGAGCAACAATTTGCCAACATTGTGCCCACCCCTCATCATGTTGATGCCATTAAACGTCCATTCCACATTTTTGAACTTAACCACGATGCTCTTAACCACGATTTCAACGCAATCACCCAAGGTCGCACCTCCCAGCCCATACCACAAAGTTGCCTTGTGATTGGCGACCCCAAGCAAGTTTTTCTTGAAGCCGGTGCAAGTGTCGAGGGTGCCACGCTCAACACCAAGCAAGGGCCTATATATATAGGTGCCAATGCCGAAGTCATGGAGGGAGCCTGCGTGCGTGGCCCCTTTGCTGCCTGCCACGATGCCAAGGTGCGCATTGGAGCCAAAGTTTATGGTGCCACAACTCTGGGACCGCACTGCAAAATTGGAGGAGAGGTAGAAAATGTGGTGATGATAGGCTATAGCAACAAGGCTCACGAGGGATTTCTTGGCGATGCCGTGATTGGAGAATGGTGCAACATTGGGGGCGGGACCACCACTTCCAATCTCAAAAACGATTATGCCGAAACCAAGTTGTGGAACTATGCCTCACAGCGGTTTGAACGCACCGGCTTGCAATTTTGTGGCCCCATCATGGGCGATCACAGCAAAATAGGCATCAATTGCATGATCAACACCGCCACCGTGATGGGAGTGGGTGTCAACATCTATGGTGCAGGATTTCCCCGCAATTTTGTCCCTTCGTTTCAAGCAGGAAGCAGCGCATCGGGGTTTAAAGAAGTGAGTCTCAAAGAATTTTTCGCTATTGCAAAACGTGTCATGGCACGTCGTGGCATCGACTTCACTGCCGACGATGAGGAGATGTACACCAACATCTATCAAATTTCTAAACGATATAAATAGCCATGGTTGTGGCAAGCGACCTATAGCACAAGGTGTTTTTTAAAAAGTCGCCTTGTGCTAATAATAGTTAAAAATTTAACCCTTTTTTATTTTCTTATTGTCTTTTTTTTTATATTTGTAGTACTAAAG
>CAMYCE010000056.1 GCA_947254205.1 uncultured Prevotellaceae bacterium | reverse complement strand
AAATTACTCAAAATAATTTGATAAAAACAAAGAAACCTAATGACCGATTTGGGTTTAACTGAGAATATTCGCTGAGCCTGTGTGTGGTGGGATTATGTGGGGATTTTCCCAGAGTGGGCTATGAGGTCTTTGACCGCCTCTCCCCCCACGATGATGCCCTCGGCAGCCGGCACAAAGGCATTGCTGGCAGGAATGGGGCGCTTGCTGTTGTCTTCGGCCTCTTGGCTTGCAGTGTTGCCTTGTGGAGTGGCTGGCAACTCGTCGCTAAACACACACTTAAAGTGCTTGATGCCCTCGCGACGCAATTTCTTGCGCATGATTTTGGCAAGTGGATCGTTGATGGTTTTGCTGATGTCGGAAACTTTGAATGAGGCAGGGTTGAGCTTGTTGGCCGCTCCCATGCTCACGATGAGTGGCACTCTCAAGGTGTGGCATTGTCTCACCAATTCCATTTTGGCACTCACGGTGTCGATGCAATCAATCACATAGTCATAAAGGCTCAAGTCTATCTCGTGGGCATTGCTCACAAGGTAGAACATTTTGTGGGCTTGCACCACGCAGTGTGGGTTGATGTCGAGAATGCGCGCCTTGGCCACATCAACCTTGTGCCGGCCTATGGTGCTGTGGGTGGCGATAATTTGGCGGTTGAGATTGGTGATGCACACTTGGTCGTTGTCGAAGAGGTCGATGGCTCCCACACCACTGCGAGCGATCACCTCGGTGGCATAGCCTCCCACGCCTCCCACGCCAAAAATGGCTACTCGGCATTGTGCAAGCGTGTTGATGGCTTCTTGGCCAAAAAGGAGTTGTGAACGTGAAAATTGATTTTGCACTGTGTGAGTTGTTTGTTGTTGTTGTTTTTTAAAAACGCATCAAGATTTCATGATGATGCCTGTGAATGTGCGGCCTGAGTTGATGCCCAATTTGCGTGCCGAGAAATAGAGCTCGCTTTTGCATCGTGAGCACTCGCCATTCCAGTTGATGTGTGAGGCAAGAATGCCTGCCTCTTGTAGTGCAAGAGCATTGGCACGCTGCAAGTTGATGTGGGCTTTGCCTGTTGCGCTATGACGGTGCACTATGGCCTTGAGGTTGAATTGCTGCCGGGCAAACTCTTCGACCACTTCATCGCCCACTTCAAAGCAGGCAGGGCAGATGCTTGCCCCCATGCTTGCCATGATGTGGTTGGGCTGTGCGCCTTGGGCAATCATGGCTTCGACGGTGAGAGAGGCAATGCGTGCCACGGTGCCACGCCACCCTGCATGTGCCACAGCAATAATGCCGGCTTGAGGGTCGCACAGGGCAATGTTCACGCAGTCGGCAGTGTTCACCCCAATGCACACCCCTGTGAGTGGAGTGACGAGGGCATCGGTGTGTTGCAAGAGTTGTGCCCGTTGCAGGCCATCGAGCTTCATGAATTGTGCATCGATTGTTGCCACATGGTTGCTGTGGGTTTGCCGTGGCATGATGAGATGGCTGGGGGCAATGCCTAATTGAGTGCACAGTTCTTGTCGGGCCTCTTGCACATGGAGGGGGTTGTCGCCCGTGTAGTCACACAGGTTCACCGTGCTATAGGGGTTGCCTGCTTGAACCTCACCGCGCATCACATTAAATGCCATGATGCGTTGTCCATTGGGCTTTGCCCATGTGAGCCTATGAATCTTCAGGTTCATCTTCAGGCTCATCACTCACGACTTGAAACTTATCGTTTTCGTCCTTGAAATCGCTTTCCCAGTATTCATCTCTCCACTTGCGAGTTTCTTCGGCCTGTTCGGTGCTCATGCGTCCACCTCCAATTTTCTCAAAATCTTCAAGCTCGGGCTCGGGCTTTTTTTCGGCCACAAAGATGAAGTCATCTTCCTCTTTCACTCGGTGGCTTTGTGCCAAGTTGGCTTGCATGGTTGGTTCGGGAATGCGATTGCGCTCATCGGTGATGGTGTTCCACAACAAGTCTTTGAGCTGGCTAAGCCCCTTTTGTGCGACCGAGGAGATAAACACCGAGGGCACACCATCGGGAAGCTCTTGCTTCATTTGCTCAATGAGCTCATCGTCGAGCATGTCGACCTTGGTGATGGCCAACACGCGTGGTTTTTCGACCAAGTCGGGGTTGAAGGTTTCGAGCTCGTGGCACAACACTTCATATTCTTTTTTGATATCGTCGCTATCGGCCGGCACCATAAAGAGCAGCACGGCGTTGCGCTCAATGTGTCGCAAAAAGCGCAATCCCAACCCCTTGCCATCGCTGGCACCCTCAATGATGCCGGGAATGTCGGCCATGACAAACGATTGTTGCCCGCGATAGGTGACGATGCCCAAGTTGGGCTCAAGTGTGGTGAAGGGGTAGTTGGCTATTTTGGGCTTGGCTGCCGAAATCACTGATAGCAGAGTCGATTTTCCTGCATTAGGAAAACCCACCAGTCCCACATCGGCAAGTAGTTTCAATTCCAAAATCACCGCCTTTTCAATGCCCGGAATGCCCGGTTGCGAGTAGCGGGGAGTTTGCCTTGTGGCAGTTTTAAAGTGCTGATTGCCCAGTCCGCCTTTGCCGCCCTTGAGCAGTTTCACTACTTGCCCGTCTTGTGTGACATCGCACAAGAATTCTCCTGTTTCGGCATCATACACTGCAGTGCCGCAAGGCACCTCGATAGTGCGGTCTTCGCCATCTTTGCCCGTGCATTGGTTTTCATATCCCGGCTGTCCATCGGTGGCATAGATGTGCCGAGTGTATTTGAGGTGAATCAAAGTCCACAGGTTGCTGTTGCCTTTCAGGTAGATGTGACCGCCACGGCCACCATCGCCACCGTCGGGGCCTCCTTTGGGCATATACTTGGCTCGATGCAGATGCGACGACCCATGGCCACCTTTGCCACTGCGGCACAATATTTTTACATAATCAATGAAATTTGACTCTGCCATTTCTTTACTTAATTTAGTTAAAACTTTGTGGGTTTAAGGATTACCCTGTTTTTCACTTTGCCTTAAACCTCATGCAAAGTTAGTGATTTTCGTTTTGCAAATTGGTTTTCTTTGGGTAATTTTGTGGATTATTAAAAGATTCCAACATGAAGAAAAATATTTTAGTCGCACTTGTTGCACTTTGCATGTCGTTGCCACTGCTTGCTGGCGTGGTCGATGACTTCAAGGCCAACCCCAAGATGAGTGCCAACAACTATCAGGCTTATCCCGAGCACAACTTGCCTGCCCTCACTCCTGCTCCCGACGGCTATGTGCCATTTTACATGAATCACTATGGGCGTCATGGCAGTCGCTGGCTCATCGATCCCAAGCAATATGCCATTTGTGTCAACTCGTTGCAGGCTGGTGATGAAGCCGGAGTGCTCTCTGCCCGTGGCAAGCAAGCCTTGGCCATCTTTAAAGAAATTCAGCAGGCCTCAACCAAGCGATTGGGCGAGTTGAGCGATGTGGGAGCCGAGCAGCACCAGCACATTGCATGGCGCATGTATCATAATTTTCCTGAAATATTTGGGGTGAAAAATGTGCCCATCGATGCCAAATCAACGATAGTGATACGTTGCATTTTGTCGATGCAAAACGAGGTCGACCAGCTCAAGGCCCTCAATCCCACTGCCCATGTTGTCACCGATGCCAGCGAGCACGACATGTATTACATGAACTATCGCGACTCTATTGCCTCGAAGTTGCGCAAAATTGCCGTAGACAAGTATAATTCGGGGCTCAAAGAAAAGTATCTGCACCCCGAGCACATGCTGAGTGTGCTGTTCACAGATGTGGAGTGGGCTAAAAGCCACATCGATACCAAGCAGTTGATGCAAGACATGTTTGACGTGGTGGGCAACATGCAAAGTCACCATCAATTTGACGACTACAACCTATACGACTTGTTTAGCCTTGACGACATGGTGAACACGTGGAAATTTAACAATGCTCGTTGGTATCTTTATAGTGCCGAGACTCCACTCACACAAAACAGGGTAGACTACATGGAAGCCAACTTGTTGCGCAACATGCTCGAAAGTGCACAAGCGGCTATTGCCACAGGCACTCCTGCCGCAACCCTGCGTTTTGGGCATGAATCGGTGCTGTTGCCCCTTGTGTGCCTCATGGGGCTTGAAAACTTTGGCTATCGCACCACCAATCTCGACCATCTTGCCGACCATTGGCAAAGCTACAAGATATTTCCCATGGCTTGCAACGTGCAATGGGTGTTTTATAGCAAGAAAGGGAGTGAACAAGTGCTCATGAAGTGCCTGCTCAACGAGCACGAGGTGAGATTGCCCAAGGTAATAAAACCGGTGAAGTATCCCTACTATGACTGGGCCGACGTGAAAACCTACTATGAGAAAAAACTGGCCGAAATGCCTCAAGTGAAGCTCCCCTGACCTTTTCATTTTATAATCAACACAAGATGATGATGAAGAAAAATATAGTTTTATGGATTGTGATGGCTTGTTGCGCCGTTGTGGCAATGGCACAAGTGGGCAACCCCCAAGCCGAGATTGCCGCCAATCGCTTGCTCAGTGCCAGCAATCATGCTGCCTATCTCAATGCGGTTGTACCCGATAGTGGCGCACAACTCACCCCTGCTCCAGCCGGTTATGAGCCTTTTTATATCGCTCACTATGGCCGTCATGGTAGCCGATGGCAAACGAGCGAGGCAAAATATAGCAAACCCATACAGGCTCTTGAAGTTGCCGAGCGCAACCACAAACTCACTGCTCAAGGCAAGCTATTGCTTGCTCAATTGCGCGAGGTGGCCGGTGCTTCGGCAGGGCGTGTGAGCGAGTTGAGCGACTATGGAGCCGAGCAACATCAAGGCATTGCACGACGCATGTATCATAATTTTCCAACGGTGTTTGTGGGCGATGCCAAGGTTGATGCACGTTCCACGGTAATCATTCGTTGCATACTCTCGATGGTGAATGAAACCAGCGAGTTGAAATCGCTCAATCCCAGCCTCAACATCACCACCGATGCCTCGTTGCACGACATGCCCTACATGGGCTGGGGGCATGGCGAAGACACGCTTGCCAATCGTGTGCGCAAAAAGATGCAGATAGTGGTCGACTCGCTCAAAAAGCCAGTCGATGCCCGTCGATTTGTGTTGCAACTGGTTGATGATGCGCAATTTGTGACCGATAGCCTGAATGCCACAAAGCTCATGGAAGACGTGTTTACGGTAGCAGGAGGACTGCAAAATCATCATCAATTCGACGGCATGAACATGCTTGGCTTGTTCACAGCTCAAGAACTTTTTGACTTGTGGCGCAATCAAAACATCTATTGGAACATTTGCTGGGCCAATAGCCCCTACAATGGCAATCGAGTGCCCTATCAGCAAAGGGCCTTGTTGCGCAACATGCTTGAAAGTGCCGATAGTGCCATTGTGAAGGGCACACGTGGCGCCTCGTTGCGATTTGGCCATGAAACCTGCTTGTTGCCACTGGCTTGCCTCATGGAGCTTGATAATGCCAACTTCTCAACTCGCGACATCGACAACTTGCATAAGCATTGGCAAAACTACAAGATTTTCCCCATGGGGTGCAATATTCAAATGGTGTTTTATCGCAAAGTGGGGAGCACCGGAGCCGGTGATATACTCGTGAAAATATTGCTTAATGAGCACGAAGCCAAGTTGCCCTTCTCCACCGACAAAGCCCCCTACTACGACTGGAACACGGTGAAGGGGTATTACTACAAAAAGGTGAACACCGCCATTGATTGGAATTAGGCCAATAAACCAAAGTGATGCATCACATCGCCACTCCTCTGCAAGTGAAAGGGAGTGGCGATTGTTTTTTGAGGGTTTACATCTATTAAGGGTTGTTGTGATAGCATTTCTCTTTTTTATTTGTATTTTTGTGTGAGTGAAACAAGTTTTTTGAAATGAAGATGAAACGATTATTCTTTGCCATAGTGAGCCTTGTGGTGTGCAGTGTTGCGATAGTGGCACAAGACTACTCACAAGCCACCTTTGTTGACCGCAAATTTGATTTTGGCTATATAAAAGAAGCCAAAGGACCTGTGAGTCACACTTTTGAATTCACCAACACGGGCAACAAGCCCCTCATTGTGGTGCAAGTCACAGCCTCGTGTGGTTGCACTCGTCCCGAATTTCCCACCAAGCCCATCAAGCCGGGCAAAAAAGGGAAAATAAAAGTCACCTTTAACCCCTATGGTCGTCCCGGAGCTTTCCAAAAGACCATTAAGGTGACAACCAATGGCAAGGAAAAACGCACCAATTTGCTCATCACCGGCACCGTCATTCCTAAAAAATGAATCGATTTTTAACGATATGGGCGGTGTGGGTTGCATGTGCTTTGAGCACATGGGCTCAAGGAGTGGTGACATGGAGTGAAACTACTCATGATTTTGGGAACTTTAAGGAGGAACTCAAAACCGTGAAATGCGTGATGCCATTTCTCAACACCGGCGACTCGGCTATCATGATCACCCGTGTGCAACCCACTTGTGGTTGCACAGCAGCCCATTTCACCCATGGTGTGATTATGCCGGGCGAAAGTGGGCAAATCGACATCTCCTATGATGCCCGCAACATTCCGGGTCCTTTTGAAAAAAAAATATTTGTCTACACCACTGGCAAGCCCCACAAGTCGGTGCTCACGATAAAAGGCAACGTGATTGGTGCTCCCGCGACAGTGAAAGACAAATACCCCTATGCCGTGGGGCCTGTGAGACTCAATCACGAGAGCCTGCCCTTGGGAGAAATGTATCGTGGCAAGGCGCGCAACGCCTACTTGAGTGGCTACAACACTGCGACCGACACGATGCTGGTGAGCGTGGGGCACACTCCTCGCAACATTGCCGCGCATGTGTTGCCCGACACCGTGACACCCGGTGGCGTGTTTATTGTCTCAATCAACTATGAGTCGGGCTTCGCACGTGAGTGGGGACTCAATGTCGACACTCTCGCCTTGATGGCAACACCCTTGCACGGCTCGCCCGCGTTGAGTGCAAGTGGTCCGCTCTATGTGATGGCGCAGGTGAAAGAAGATTTTTCGAAGTTGAGCGATAAAGACAAACGCAATGCTCCGGTAGCAACGTTCTCGACCGATAAGGTGGACTTTGACACAATGACGCAGGGCAACACCACCGAGCGAGTGCTCACTATAAAAAATGAAGGGAAAAATAAATTGGCGATTCGTCGCCTATTTGTGCCCGAGGGTGAGGGCGTGACTGTGCATTGTGGCAAGACCGAACTTAAAAAAGGAGAAGAAACCACGATTACCCTCATTGTCGATAGCAACAAGGTGAAGGGCAATGTGCTCAACTCCCGACTCACGATAATAACCAATGACCCCTACACGCCCCAATCGACGGTGCGCCTTGTGGGACAAGTCAAACAATGAAAATTCAAGTAAAAAACAGCAACGATTATGGACAAAACTAAGATAACGCAACACTCCGATGAGAATCCTCTCATTCATCACCCCGAAAATGAGGAGCAATATACAGGTTTGCAGGTGAATGCAGGAATTGAACAGCCACCTGCCATTAGCCCTTATCTCAAAAAACGTCGTCGCAAGCGTCCCCAACTATCAGTAGCCGACTATGTTGAAGGTATACGCAAGGGCAACACGGCTGTGCTGGGGCAGGCAGTGACACTGGTTGAGAGTCTCAACCCCGATCATCAAGCTGTGGCACAAGAAGTGATTGAAAAATGCTTGCCCTACACGGGCGATAGCAAGCGCATTGGCATTACCGGTGTGCCCGGAGCAGGCAAGAGCACCTCGATTGATGTGTTTGGCTTGCATGTGCTTGAACGCGACATGGCCAACAAGTTGGCTGTGCTGGCCATCGACCCCAGTAGTGAGCGGTCGAAAGGCTCAATCTTGGGCGACAAAACACGCATGGAGAAACTCTCGGTTCACCCCAAAGCATTCATTCGCCCTTCACCATCGGCTGGTTCGCTGGGCGGTGTAGCTCGCAAGACACGTGAAACTATTGTGCTGTGTGAGGCTGCCGGCTACAACAACATTTTTGTTGAAACCGTGGGTGTGGGACAAAGCGAAACGGCAGTGCACTCCATGGTCGATTTTTTCTTGCTCATTCAACTTGCCGGCACCGGCGACGAGTTGCAGGGCATCAAGCGTGGCATCATGGAGATGGCCGACGGCATCGTAATCAACAAGTGCGATGGCGACAATGTCGACCGTGCTATCTTGGCCTCCAATCAGTTTCGCAACGCTTTGCACCTGTTCCCACTCGGTCCAAGTGGGGTAGTACCCCAAGTCGAAACCTATTCGGGCTACTATGCCCTCAATATCGACAAGGTGTGGGCCATGATCGACGACTATTTTGAGCATGTGCGCCAAAGTGGTTATTTTGAAGAAAAACGTCGTCAGCAAGAAAAATACTGGATGTTTGAAACCATCAACGAGCGCCTCAAGAGCAATTTCTATGACGACCCCGAAATTGCCAATTTGTTGCAAATCAAGCAAGACATGGTGTTGCACAGCAAGCAGTCATCGTTTGTGGCAGCTGCCGATGTGCTGCGCTACTATTTTAATAAACATTAAAAATTATAGTGATATTATTTTGATGAAGAAGAATATTTTCAACCTATTGGTGGTAGTGATGATGTTGCTACTTGCCACAAGTTGCTCCATGACGCGCAACCTTGAGGCCGATGCAGTGACTGTGCCTTATATCGAGATGCGAAACTACTATGTGCTCAACGACTATGAGCACGCCAAAGTGGAGCGTAAAATCATCAAGAACGAAGAAGAATTTAGCAAGGTTTTTGGTGAGGCTGCATTTATGGGGGTTGATGGAGAGCCCACCATCATTAATTTCAAAAAGCAATTTGTGCTGGCTGTGCTTTTGCCCGCAACTGCAACAGCAACCAATATCTATCCATTGAACGTGCTTCAAAATGGTAATGCAGTGATTTTTAATTATAAAGTAGAGCGTGGCGAAAAGCAAAGCTACACAACCAATCCCTTCACTGCTGTGGTGCTCGACCGTCCCAATGTAGATGCACAGCTGGAGTTTTATTTTAACGAAAAATGATTTTTTTGAAAAATGGAAATGTTGAACCGATATATCTATAAATACCCACACCCTGCCGTCACCACCGATTGTGTGGTGCTTGCCCCCCATGAGGGTGAACTCAATGTGTTGCTCATTGAGCGTGCCCAAGAGCCTTTCAAGGGTTGCTGGGCTTTTCCGGGTGGATTCTTAAATATCGACGAAGACGCAGCTGCAGGCTGTCGTCGTGAGTTGAAAGAGGAAACCGGCATCGAGGTGGGGCAAATGATGCAAGTGGGAGCCTACACCAAGCCCGACCGCGACCCTCGCGAGCGTGTCATCACGATTGCCTATGTGGCCTATCTCGAAAAGCCTGTGCCTGTGCAAGGGGGCGACGATGCCTCGCAAGCACGCTGGTTCCCGTTGAGCAAGTTGCCCAATTTGGCCTTTGATCATGCTCAAATCTTGCACGACGTGCAAGAACTGGTGAACATCTAAAACCTAACAGTTTGTCACGAGAGAGTTTCACTCCCTCAAGCACCCTACTGGAATCACATAAATGCCATCGGTGCGCTGATAGGCAAAAGTCCCTACCCCTGTTAAAATCATTTTAAAAGCAGGGGCTTTCATTCTTGTTGTGTCGATCTTGTTGCTCAATGCAAGCAAGTTGCTTGCCCCTTCTTCGATAAGCTTGTCTCCTCCCAATTTGATTTCAATAAGACCATAGGAACCATTGCGCAGGTGAACGACGGCATCGCATTCCAATCTCCATTGAAATTTCACTTGTGCTCCCTATTGTTGAGGAGGCTTTGAATAATTGGTGATTTTTTCGGGCAAAATTTTTGTTTTGTTGAAATAAGTGCTATCGTTTGTGCTAACGATTCCGTAGCTAATGACTACCGATTCGTTGCCAGAAGGAGGAATGAGGTATCATTCCTCTGACTTTTTATAGAGGAGTCTCAGTTTATCTCCATCTTTAAGCCACAATTCCAGCAAGCCTTGACCATCTTCTCCTCTGTGGTCAACTTCAAACCGGATTGCATCCCAAAATTTCGGAACAAATTGCCATTCGTCGATAAGTCGGGGTGTTGCACCTTGCAGTAAAAAAAGAATGTTGGTTTGTGCCATCTGCAAGTATTGTTCCGATTTCTCTGGGTCGTCCATGTAGATGATGCTTTTGGCTTCTTGTTCGGCTGTGGTTGTCTTGCCACAACCTTTGGGCCCTTCAATCAAAATTGCTCCCATTGCCTCAAGCTTTTCTTGCAGTATTTTGTCGGCAATGCGTTGTCGATATTTCATTGTGGAGTTTGGCGCGATTCTGTTATGGGATTTGGCGGTTATGAGGTGGTGAGTTCGGCAATTTGAGCGATAATTGAGGCTGCGCGTTGTTGCTCTCGGTGATAGAGGCTATAGCCTATAATAGCCCCTGCAATGCCTCCCACCATGCCTCCTATGATGAGTCCTGAGTTGAATTCATTTGTCCGATTGTTGAGGTTCAAGACCTCATAGCAAAACCATGCAAACCAGCCACACACGGCAGGAATGCTCACTTTGAGCCATCGGGTTTTCATGAGTTTGAATTGCGCCACCTTGCGCCCAGTAACCACCAAGTCGCCTTCAAGCCACTCTTTGTAGTAGATGCCCCATTTCGTGTGGCAATAGAGGTTATAGCCCAGTGCAAGGAGCATGAATGTGGCGGTGCCCACTATAAAAGGGGTGCTCATGTGGATTGTGGCAAATATCCATGTGCAATAGGCAATGCCCACAATGGTGATGAGTCTCACCAGCGTTGAGTTGCGGTTTATTTTTTTCCACTTGTTGCTCATCACTTTGCGCATGAGTTCTTCATTGACAATAGCTTGTGTGTCTACTTTCTCTTTGAGCACCGAAAATTGGTTGCGCAAGAGTTGCAATTCGGGATTATTGTTGTTGGCAATTGTTTCCATAACTGTAGCTTTTTAAGAATTGGGTTGTTGCTTGAGTTGTTCCTTGATGCGAAACAGGCGCACCGACACTTGCTTGATGGTGATGCCCACAATGGCGGCGATTTCTTCATAGCTCATGTTTTCGAGCCACAGCAGCACAATGGCACGGTCAAAGGGGCGCAATAGCCCGATGCGTTGCTTGAGCATGTTCACCTGCTTGGTGTTGACATCTTTGTCCTCAAAAAGGTTGATGTCCATAGAGAGTGGCACAGTTTTGAGTTTCTTTTTTCGCTCCCATGAAATGCAGGTGTTGAGTGTGATGCGCCAAATCCAAGTTTTCGGGCTACTCTTGCCCTTAAACGCTGATAGCCCTTGCCACACGTTGATGAGCGACTCCTGAAACAGGTCGTTCACCTCATCGGGGTCGTTGCTAAACATGTAGCACACCGAGTAGATGGTGCTTTTGTGCTCTTTGACGAGTTTGCCAAATTGTGTTTCTAATGTCTCTGTCATTGCTTTTGCAATCAAGCTTTTTACCCTCTTAGACGCAATGTGCTTGTGAAAAACTACATGGAAATGTCTGTTTTTTTCCTATAAGGGAAGTGTGATGTTGAGGTCATCGACCACCACTTCTTGCTCGGTGCCACAGTGGTTGCGGTCGTTGAGCAGACTGCGCAACAGGTTGTCGAGTTCGGGCATGGCATTTTCTTCCATAAACGATTGCACAAGTTCGCCAGCTCCCGCCGGCAACACATGCTCAAAGGCAACCCCTATGCTTTGCTTCATTTTCTCAATGAGCTGTGCCGATTTCTTGTTCATGCCCTCATTGCCCTCAAGCACGGCAAGATAGGCCTCTTGAGCGGTTGCGTCATATTGCTGATGCATGATGTTGAGAATTGCGTCGGGATTGTCGGGCAATATCTTCTTGCCTCCGCCCGGCATGGCAAGCATGCTTGTTATCTTGCCCATGCGACTTTGAACCTTGCTCCATGCCTTGCGCGCCAGTCTATCAACTTGGGCGGGTACTTGTGCCTTTACCTGCGCTTTGCCTTGTGCCGGCAGGTTGCGACACGATGGAATGGCGGTGAGTTGTGCGGTTTTGATGTTAAGCTCCTTGCCTTTGAGCGAAATGGTGCGATAATGAAACGGATAGCTAATAGCCGATCCGGTAGCAACCTCGGTGATAGAGTCGCCATTGTGATAGTCGCGTGCCACGTCGCTCACATGCAAGTGCCCGGTGAACACGGTGTGCACACCTGCCTCAATGAGCATGTTGCGCAGTTCCTTGGCATTGGCAACCACATAATTGGGCAAGAAGTTGCTTTCTCGGTCAAAATGCTCGATGAGATGGTGGTGCATGATGGCAACCACCTGCTTGCCTTGCGCCCGTGCCTGTTTGGCTTGCCGGGCAAGCCACTGTGCCGTTTGCGGTTTCACTTGGCCTGCGTTGTGATAGGTGTCGCTTTCATCGCCACGGCTTTTGAGTGTGTTTTCCTCGTCGCGATTGCTGTCGATAGCCAGCACCACAAGCCCTGCAAGAGGTTCGCAGGCATAGCTCAATGAGGCAGTGTCGCGTTGAGAGCTGTTGCCGTAGCCATAGTGGCGATAGAGCCGGGCAAACTCCTTGCGTGTGATAGTGTTTGCATCTTTTATCTTATCGCCGTTGAAACTTTTGGCATTGGGGTTGCTGATGTCGTGATTGCCGGGAATTACCAGTGTGGCAATGCCAGAGGCTCGCAATAGGTCGAGATAGTGCACCATGCGCTCGTGGCTCAATCGCTCGCCATCTTTGGTGAGGTCGCCTGTGATGAGCACCAGTTTAGGCTTCATTTTCTTGATTTTTGCTATGAGCGACTGCATGATTTCATCGCTTTGCACAGTCATGCGCATGTCGTGGCTGGCATAGTTGGCAATAGCTTTGCCTGGCTGTGTGTTGAGTTGTGGTGCCATGAGGTGGGTGTCGCTCAACACCACAATATCGGTGCTTTTTTGAGCGTGTAGTGTGCTCCACGCGAGCATGAGAGTGGCAAAAAGTGCCCAAAATCTAAATTTCTTCATCTTTGTTGTGTTTGGTAGGGGCAAATATAGCTATTTATTGCAATCTATCTCACAGTGTGGCTGTTAAGTGTGGTGAAAAAGGAGATGTTTGGTAAAAGAAAGAGCCTTTAATGTTAAATCTGCGTTAAAATGGTAAAAAAATTGCTATATAATTATGCTGTAAAACATATTTGTTATATATTTGCAGTGGTTTTTCATGGTATTAGTTTTTAAGGTTACGAAATACCAAGCGTCGTGAGACGATTTTTATTTCGTTTTTGTTTAAGGTTTATGTTAATGGTATTAGAAGGTTAATTAGTTAAGCAATCCGCGATAGTGACTATCGTGGATTTTTTATTTCCCCATTCCTCCTTTTTTGTGCCCAAAATTGTGTAGAGGCGAGGTGTGCAATCAATTCTATGTGGTTTTGTTATAAGAAAAAAGGGTCAGTCGTAAGACCCAGTTGCTCCCCCCTCTCCTCTCATGCACATAATTTCATAAGCCTGTAAAGGAAGAAAGGAATATCCGTTAC
>CAMYCE010000055.1 GCA_947254205.1 uncultured Prevotellaceae bacterium | reverse complement strand
TTACTCAAAATAATTTGACAAAAACAAAGAAACCTAATGACCGATTGGGGTTTAACTCAACTTGATTGGGGTTTAAAAAATGTGCATGAAGTGATAGAAGACGCGATCGCCATTCAATAGTTGTGGCGACAAGTAATATTTCACCGCAACAATGCCATAATAAGACACATTAATCGTGAGGAACAGAGCCAACAATAGCCAGCGACGAGCATGCCACAAGTAGTCGAGCACATAGGCACAGCACACGATGATGCAAATGAAGGTGAACACCGCCGGGCGCTCGAGCAACACGGGAGAATTATTGACCAAAATAATGTAGCATATTCCAATAAAGGCAATATAGAAGTAAAGAGAATATAGCCTATCGGCAGGACGCAAGGCCTTGATCCTGGGATAAAAATAAACCATAGCACTGGCAATGACCAGTTTGCAAACGAAAGTGGGAGTCAAGCCAAAACCCACAACGGGCTTGGCGAGCAATCTTGCAATGATGCCACCATAGTTGGGAAAGCCACACTTGGAAAGCAATGGCTCAATTGCCGGTAGCACATCAAGCCAAAAAGGCTTGACCGACAGCAAGGCACACAATGCTATGATAGCAAAAAAGAAACTTCGCCTGATAGTAATAGCCTGTGGCACTCCTCCCAGCAAATAAAAAAGCAATAGCAATAACGCCGAGCGATGAATGGTTGAAGCAAGCAACACAAAAAGCAAATAGGGCCGAAAACGACGCTTCTCGATGAGTGGAATGGCGGCAACAAATGCCATGGCAACCACCCACTGACGAATGAAGGTGAGCCAACCAAACGAAAACATGCCCAAAATGAGCAATACAGGCACCCAAGGCATGAGATATTTGCGATTGTTGAGCGCATAGTATAGAAAACATGCCTGCACCCATGTCCAAAAACAGAAAAACGCAAAATAATGAATGTGCAAATTATAAAACAGCATATTCACAGAGTCAAAGCCACATTCAAAATCTTGACGCACATACACATCGTCAGATGATTGAGGCACAACTCGATTCATATACATTTCATAGTCGTTGCCCGTGTTAAACCGAAGTCCAAACACCAGCACAAACACAGCTATCGACAACAAAACCTCCCACGAGAAAAAAGAGAGCGCAGGTTGATGTGTGGCAAGCAACCTATTTTCACGACAATAGCAATGCCGTCCCAGCAAGAACAACACTAACGAAGTGACCGTATAAACAAGTAGAGTTGGCATCATAGGTGATTATTCATTTAAAAAGGATAGCCTATCGCCAAATGAAATGCGATGGCATCTTTAAATTTCACCATATTGTAATAGCCCCGCTCCCCTGTGTCGTAGGGAGCGTGAATGCCAATGCCCAAGTCGGCTCTCACAACAAGCATCTGCATGTCGAATCGCAAGCCCACGCCAGTGCCCACTGCAAGCTCGTTGAAAAACTTCTTGAGCCTCAAGGTGCCCCCCGGGCGTTGTGCATCGTCTTTGAGCAACCACACGTTGCCAGCATCGAGAAACACCGCTCCATGAAAATAGCCCAACAAGGGGAAACGATATTCAAGATTGGCTTCAAACTTGAACGTGCCCGTTTGGTCATAATAGGCATTGGCTCCACTATAGGCAGGGCGATAACTACCCGGGCCAATAGTGCGCACCGTGAATGCTCTCACCGAGTTGGCTCCACCAATATAAAATTGATAGCTATAGGGCACTTCGCTCGAATTGCCATAGGCGTGAGCTATGCCCAAGAATGCACGTCCCACCAAGCTACTGCCGGCGTTTAAGGAGCGTCGCAACACGATTTGGGTCTGTCCACGCAAAAATTGCGAAAAGGGAGTGCCAAACATTTTTTTGGCATCTTTATTGCCAGCCAATCGCCACACTCCAGCAAAAATGTTGCCTGCCTCGGTGAGCGTTGAAGTCCATGTAAACGAGTTGCAACCTGCCACCACATCGCGCACATAGCTAAACTCCATTGCCGGAATAAACTGGTTTTGGAAACTCAAAGCAATAGCTCGGTTCACATTCATAATCGAGTCAAACACCGGCGTTGTGGTAACGAGGTGGCTATAGGTGAGCTTGAAAGGGGTGAAGGTGTTGAGCGAGTGCCTGCCGGCATGCCACTCCCACTTAAACTCGGTTGAGGCTTGAGCCATCTTGAAAAACCCCGGACGGTTCATGATGCTTGCCGACAAGGCCATTTTGGTCCAATTCAAATATTTGCGAGAACGATCGACAAACTTGGGTGCAAGCAAGCGAGGCACCGCCAACTCGCCACTCAATCCAAACTCATAGGAATTTAAATCTTTGTGATTGTAGCTGTTGCCATTGCCCGTCTGCCACTCATAGGAGGCATTGGCATTGACAGTCAAGTTCTCGCCACCGCCCAACAAGTTTTTATTGGAAACACCAAATTCAAGCCCCGGTCCAATGAAGCTGTTGGACTTGGAGGTTGCCTGCACCTCCACTTTGGCCTCAATGGGCTTGTCGAGAATGCAATTGATGTTCAAGTCTATCAAGCCATCGCCTGTGGCAGTAATCGAGTCGGGCACAGGCACAGCCTTCATGTCGATGCTCGAAAAAATGCCCATGCGCGAGAGGTAGAGCTGGGTGCGATCCATGTTTCCCACTTTAAAGGGACGCCCCCTGCGCGACCTGATGCACGAGGGGATGAGCTTGTCGCTGATGTGCACAGGCGACATCTTCACCAAAGTGCAATTTTTAAAATGCACCGTGTCGGGAGTGCCCTTCAAGCTGTTGTCGTAGACTGTGACAACCACATTGCGAGTCAAGAAACGCTGTTGCGCCCTATTGGGCACATTGCCCGCCTTAATCATTTGCAAGTTGACCACTCCGCGCGTGGTTGTGCTATCGGCAAAATATTCTATATATTCGGGCCTGAAGAAGTAGTAGCCCTTGTTGCGCAACACGTTGGTAATGTCGATGCGCACAGCATTGAGCGAGTCGAGGCAATAGCGATTGCCACGCTGCAAGTAGCGATGCTCACGAGCACACGAGTCGATAAGTTGCCCCATTGCCGTGGGCATGCCCATATATTTTATGTCGCCCAAAACATAGGGTGGTTGCACCTTGATGTCATAGGTGATCGATGCTTTTTTCTTGTCGTTGCCACTATAATTTAGTTCATAGGAGGCACTCGAAGAGAAATAACCATTGTTGCGCAACAGCGTGTTAATCATGTCGACACGTGTGGCAGGGCGCACTCGGCTCACGAGCACAGGGCGTGCCACAAGATGCTTGTAGAGCCAGCCTTTCACTCCCCCGGCCTCTTCGTCCCAGTGATTATAAACCCACAAACCAATGGGCAAAGGTGTGCGATAATAGGGAGAATAGAGCGGATTGTTGGGTTTCACATTGATTGCATCAAAAATTTGACTTTGCACCCCAGCGTCGATGGTCGCAAGCTCTTGGTGATATTTCACCTTTTTCACTCCGGTGTATAGCACCTCGCCTTGTGTTAAGCGACTTGTAGTGGAGCAACTCGTCACCCCACAAGTGGCTATCAAGAGCAACAATATGTGCAACAAGCTATTTTTCATCATTGATAGTTCGCATTTTGGTGGGCATGGCATGAAGAGTGTCGGTGGCATGAGCAGCGGGCGACACGCTATCGGGCACACTGCGCTGCTTGCTCATGAAGCGGAACAAGTCGCGCAACGAGGGCACTTTGCGCTTCATCACATAACCCACACCCATCTTGGTGACTTCTCCCTCAAGCACACTCTCCCACCCCGTGTGACGGAACAAGCGGAAGTATCGGGAGCCATTGGGATTCATATTATATTCAAAAGAAATATCATGAATGAGATTGGACGAGAAATTTTGCTCACTACTTGCCTCGGTGCTGTATTCTCCACCCACCACAATCTTGAAACGGTCGTTAAACAACGTCTTCGCCAAGCGATAGGAGTAGCTGGTTTCGGTCGATGATTGGCCGTCGATGCGACTTCCATATTGATTGATGCCAAAGGTGAGGTCAACCCCCTTGAGCGTGCTTGCTGCCCAACTATTGAGTTGCGATTGCAAGAACGAGAACAATGCGCCAGTGGTGGAGAGGTTCACATTGGTTGAGTTGCCTCCCGAATAGGTGTTATAGAGCAACAATTTGATTGCCGTGTTGGAGCGCTGCACCTCGGTCATCGACTGCAACTCATTTTGCACAGTCATGTCGTTTTCGGCCTCTAAGTCAAACGCCAAGTCGATTTTGCTGAGCGAGTTGCGCAACTTGGCCGAAACGAGGAATTCTACCAAGCGAGACTTGCCATCGTCGCCACTCACACTGGCCTTGAGTCGCTCGGTGCCGGTGACACCGAGTTGGGGATTCAACACATCGCCCGTCCATGTGACCTTGCTTCCTGCTGTGATGTCAAATATTTTTTGCGAAATGATGGGTGGCGAGTAGCGCACATTGCCATTTTCAATCGTGTAGGTGCCCACCATGTTGTCTTTGCCGGCAAAATCAATCGAGTAGTGCAAGCGGCCACTACCGTCGATTGTAACACGGTCTTTGCCATCGGGCGACAAGTAGGCATTGAGCTTGGCTCCCTGCTGAATGTCGAGATCGACCACAGTGTTCATTGCCGATGCTCCAGATGTGGTGAGCAACGTGTCGCCTATGGCCGACGAATCGTTGGGATTGATGAAAGTGACCATGTTGTCGGTAGCCGATGATGACGTGAGTGTCGACACCTCGTCTTGCATCACATAGGTTAAATTGGAACCTGAAAGCAACGACAATCGCGCCGAAACGTCCATGAAATTGGAAGCTCCCTTAATCGAAGCATCAACATCGGCAAAAGCTTTGCCAAACACCTCGGACCATTGCTCTTGTTTTGAACCAATGAACTGCACATTCTTGCCACGCATACGCAAACCCATGTCCATGGTGTTCATGTTCACCTTGCCATCAACAGTTAAGGCTCGATTGTTGAGACCCAAAATGCGATATCCCTTAAACAAAACAACACCATTATCAATGGGAATGAAATCATCGCTCAATGCCAAGCTACTGCCATAGCGAGGCAGGTCGATGGTGGCCGAGTCGCCCTTAACATATCCGTTCATGTCGGGTTGTGCCGTGTTGCCACCCACAGCCAGCTCTCCATTGAGATAGCCACGCAGGTCAATCATGTCGCCCGGAATAAAGGGAGTGACCTTGGCAAGAGGGAAACGGTCGAGCTTCACCTTCATGTCGAGTGCATGGGTTGATGTTGAATCGGTGAGCGTGCCCAGTGCCAAAGCCACGCGCGAGCCGTCTAAATCGACCGAGGCATTGAGCTTGGTGCTCATGGTTGAGGGGTCAAACTGCAAGTTGGTGGTCATGGCAATGTCGCCCTCATCGTGATTGTTGTAGCTAAAGTCCTTGATAGCAAGCTGAGCATCACCATCAAAATTGTGTCCGTCATAGAGCATGTCCATGTTGGCATTGACAACACCCCCAATAGCTGGGAAATAGGGGTTGGCCCCCAGCCACTCTTCCAGTTTCAAGTTGTCGATATTGAGCAAAATGTGCTCTTGGGTGGGGTCGTCGGCAGGTGTGGTCTTCAACTTCAGGCTACTGGCATCGCTTGTGAGCATGAGGTTGGCATCGAGCATTTTGGTGGTGTAGTTGAAGTCGATATAGTTATTTTTGTTAATCTCCCATTGGCGATAGGCAATGATGGGATTGGTGGTGAAAAATTGGGTTTTAATCACCTTGTCGGCAAGAGTGGCATTCACGCCCAACCGATAGCCCAACTCTCCCTTGATGTTGTGCTGCATCACCATCATGTCGACCGACGCCCCTTGCACACCTCCCTTGAGATCGACTTGTGCAAACTCGTCCCATGTGCCACGTCGATTGCCCATGTGCACTTCAAAAGCCAAATATTTGTTTTCAAACTCGTTGGCATGAATGGTGAGCGTGTCGATGGCACGATCACCCACACTCAACTGGTGCACATAGCCGTCCAGATAAATCGACGAGTCGTTGCGCATCTTGAGGTCGATGTCGCGAAAATCAAGATTATATTTTTGCAAATATCGGGGCAACAAGCCATTGGGACCCAACTTCAAGTCGAGAGAAAAGTGTGGCAAAGAAGATTGCAAAACATTAATATCAAGATTTTTGGCCTTGAGTTGCTCTTGTGCCACCTTGGTGCACCCTTCCAGCGATTTCATAAACTGCTTCATGTTGCAGTGGGCCAAGAAATCAACGTGTGAGTCTTCGTTGTCGAGATAGGCACGCACGGTGCTATCGTTGGAGGTGAATTTTACATCGGTGGCATCGCCCACAAGCTGGTTGCCATCGAAGTTCCAGTTGAGCTGGTTGATATTGGCACTCAAGTTGCAATCTTGTGTGCGAGAGTTGTAGTCAAACAATATGTTCACCTTGCCACTGCCCTTGCAAGCCATTGTGGTGAATCCCAGAGCCTGAGCATCGAGATCGTTGATGGTGCCACCCAAGTTAAACACATAGTGGTTGCCACTGATGTGGCCATCGGCATTCAAAAAGAGGTTGCAATTGGGATTTTTTGAATCGACAAAACCTTGCACCTTGCCTCCGTCCATGGTCACACGAGCTTGAATGCTTTGATAGGGCTTCTTGTTGTAGACCACACTGGCAATATCAACACGAGCATTCACGGCAGTGGTGCTTTTCAAGACATCAAAGCCATGGCCACTGGCTGTGACGTGCCCCGTGAGATTATCGGCTGGCGACAAGGGTAAAATTGACTTAATGGGAAAATGATTGAAGCCTGCATCAACATAATAGTGCTGACTGTTGCCACTAAAGCTACCCTTGCCCACCATGCTACCGCCACGCAGTTTCATGTTCACATTGCCGGCATAGGTGTCGCCCGAAAAACGAGCACGCCCATTCAACAGCATGGGAGGCAAATTGATTTGCTTGCGCTGTGCCTTATCGAGCAACGTGGGTTTCACAAAGTTGATATTGCTGAAATTGGCATCAAACGTCAAATCGCCCGATAGTTTCTTGAAGTTGAGAGGTTGATTAATCACTCCTCGCACCTTGGCGTGAGCATATTTTGGAATGTCGGCGGTGAATGAGGTGATGTTGAGCTGACCTGGGCTACCATCGAGCGAACCTTTAATTGCGATGGGCTTGTATTGGGGCACCATCTTTAAAGTGTGCTTGAGCGTGGGCGAGAGCATTGAAAGTTCTTGCAACGCAACTTGCGCATGGGTGGTGACATGAAACCGCCCTTGGGGGCGTGGTTGCATGAGCGACAACGGTGCATGGGCATCGAGCTTGATGTCGCTCAACAAAGTGGTGAGGCGAAAATGGTTGAGGTCGAGCTTTGACTCATTCATTTCTAAAACACCGGTCAAGTTTTTCACCTGCAAGCCACAACGCTCCACAGCAGTAGTGCGGGTGATTGGCACTCGCAATGAGGCGCCTTGATTGTGAAAATGATTGACTGCAAGGTTGAAGTTGCTCACTTCAACATAATTGGGGTCGAAGGCACGACTTGTGGGTTTATAGCCTGTTGTGGCATAGAGAATGTTGCCATGTGTGAGCCTCAAGGTGTCGGCATCAATCATCCATGGGAGCGATGGCTCCTCATGAGCCGTGTCGGGAGGTGTGGGATGAGTTTGCTCGAATCGGGCTGCAGCCTTTGCCCCCAATGTGTAGTAATGGCACTGCGTGCTATCGAGTTTCATGCTTGCAAGCACAACTTGTCGAGTGCCCATATTCACAATACACTTTCCCATGTCCAAGCTACCAACAGCCAAGTTGAGCTTGTCGATAGCGGGTAGCATGGTCATGCCATAGGCTATGTGCTTCACTTGCACAGCTCCCAAGTCAACACGCCATGGGCTCGATTGCGAGGTGTCGACTGGCACGGGATGCAGGCGATTGTAGATGGCGGCATCGTGAGCATTCATCATGGCCAAATTGCATTGCACACTATCGGCCATGAATTGCTTCACATCAACAACGCAATCGCCGGTGTTGATTGCAGTGCCTTGCAAGTGGGCCTGCCCAACGTGAGCTTGCAAGTGCTCAATAGTGGGCAACATGGTCATATTGTAATCGATGTTGCGCAAGTTCACATTCCCAACATTCACTTGCCAAGGGGTAGATTGAGCCGTGTCGGGGGCATTGTCGAGTTGCTTGCGATAGGGGTAGGCCAAATATTGTATTTTTCCACCATCGAGATCGGCTGCGATGAGGTCGAGCTGGTGCTTTTTGAAATCGAGGTTGGTGCCAGCGAGCCTGCAGTGCTCGATGTGGGCGCGCATCACCATCGACGAGTCTTTGCTCACAAGCTTGTAATAGCCCCTATTGAGTTGTGCATCGCCTATCTTCATGTTGAACTTGAGCAATGGCATGAACTCCACTCCTGCAACAAAGTTGCCAACAATTGCCATCGTGTCGCGCTTCTCATCAAGCACTTTCACGCCATCAACACTCAAGTCGAGTGGGAACTTGAGCAACACGCGGTCGATGCTGATGTCGAGCCCCGTCTTCTTGCTGGCATAACTGCAAGCATAGTCCTTAGCGATATTTTGAACCCAAGGCAAGTATAAAGAAAATGGAAGCACTGCCAGCAAAACCAGCAAAGCAACCACCACAATAACCACACGACGGGCTGTTTTATTTTTTTTGACTTGTTGCAAAAGGCTCTATTTTTGAGGTTATTTTGGCCAATAGCCAAGCAATCACAATTAATCAACAAATTTAATAAATAAATCTCACATTCTCCAATATTGTCCTCAATAATTTTTGGATTCAATGAAAAAAGGAAGCTGAAAACCGGGGAAAAATGCTTACCTTGGTAAAGAGAAAAAAACTCAGCTTCTTATGGCAAATATAACACTTTTTGCGCAAGCAATCGGCATCTTGCCCAAAGAAAACGTCAAGAAAATCGTCCGTAAGGTCGGTACGGACAAGTATTGCAAAGGCTATAACACGTGAGACCCCCATAAGTGGCTAAACGAGCCCTTTACTCCCCCTCCCCTAACGACTTGATTTCTGAATAAGGGGGGGGGGATAGAACTATATCGTTTTATGCTATGTCATTAGGCATCGCACCATAAGACCATGCTCAAAATTTATTGAGGACAATATGGCACATTCTCATTTCATTCCAGCCACAAAAAAACTAAGAGTTGCCACAGCTTGTGCAACAACTCTTAGTCAAAAATATCGTTAAAGAAACGAGCAGTAACTTTTTTTTACTTGCTTTCCTTTACTTGCTTACCCACAACACGACGTTCCTTAATGCGAGCCTTCTTGCCTGTGAGACCACGCAAGTAGTACAACTTGGCGCGACGCACACGACCGTGCATGTTCACATCAACATGGTCGATGAAAGGAGAATCCATGGGGAAAATGCGCTCAACACCAATGCCGTTGCTTATTTTGCGCACGGTGAAGCGTTTTTTGCCACCTTCGCCAGTGATTTTGATAACAACACCGCGATATTGCTGAATACGCTCTTTGTTACCTTCTTTAATGCGATAGGCCACTGTTACAGTGTCGCCGGGGAGGAAATCGGGAAGTTTGTTTTCGGAAGCAAATTCTTGCTCTACGAGTTTAATTAAGTCCATTTTAATCTTAATTTTATAGTACTATAACGTTTTCGCAACATACAAGGGCCACACTTTTTCCCAACAGAGGTTACGAAAAGCGGTGCAAAGTTATTAAAAAAAATACTTGTGTGCAAGTAGTCAAAGATTTAAACCTATAAAAAAAATGTCCATGCAGGTGTAAGTGTTAATCTTCGAGGTAGGTTTTGATGTAGAGCTGGCAGTTGGCTTCAAGCTCTTGATACCACTCTTCTCCAAATCGTTCAATGAGTGGTTCTTTGAGAAACTCATAGAGTCGCATTTTGCTCTTGCGCCCCATCACCTCGGCACTTTTGCATATTTTCCAGCGATCATAGTTCACGGCTGTGAACGTTTGGAATTTCTTCACCCTCACCGGATAGAGATAGCACGATATGGGTTTGCGCCAATCGAGTTTGCCCTCTCGGTAGGCCTTGTCGATGGCACAGATGCACACCCCACCGGGCAGATAGGTCGAGAACACGCAATTTTTGCCATCAACAATTTGCGTGACCAGCTCGCCTTCGGGATCGAGATAGCCCACTCCATTTTCTTCGATTTGATCTTGGGCACGAGGCAAGAGGTCGTCCCACACCACAGGCAACACCTGCTTGAGTTTTTCATATTCCTCTTGTGTGATGGGGGCACCTTCATCGCCCTCGATGCAACACGCTCCCTTGCAAGCATCGATGCTGCAACAAAAGAAACGCTCGGCCAAGTCGAGGCTCACCAGCGTGTCGCCAATTTCAAACATGCCTTGAATATCAGACATTATATTTACACTGTGTTTTGAAGATGAAAAACTAAAATCTACTACCCCACCACCCCTATGCTTGAATGAGGGCCGAAAGGCTGTGCTCAAGCTCGGTGCTCGATAGCTTGACGTGAATTTCGCCCTTGTGGGCATAGGAGATGTTGCCCGTTTCCTCCGACACTACAATGGCAATGGCATCGGTTGCCTGAGCAATGCCCAATGCCGAGCGGTGGCGCAAGCCCAAATAGCGTGGCAAGTCGGTGTCGTGTGACACGGGCAAAATGCAACCTGCCGACACCACCTTGTCTTTGCAAATGATAACGGCACCATCGTGCAACGGGCTGTTCTTGAAAAAAATATTCTCAATGAGCCGATTATTGATATTGGCATCTATCACATCGCCGGTGTGGGCATAGTCGTCGAGTGGCATCGACTGCTGAATCACGATGAGGGCTCCCGTCTTGGAGCGCGACATGCTCATGCAGGCATACACGATGGGCATAATCCAGCGTTGCTTGTTGCTTTGCTCGGCCTTGTGAAAAATTTTGCGCATAAATTTCCAGCGATTGTGCGACCCAATTTGGCTCAAGAAACGGCGTATTTGGTCTTGAAACAAAATCACAACAATGAATAGGCCAATATCGATAAATTTATCCATAATGGTGCCTATGAGTTGCATGTCGAGAATCTTATAGAGCACAATCCATGTGATCACAAACGACAGCACACCCACAAAAATGTTGATGGAGCCCGAGTCTTTCATGGTGCGATAGAGATAAAAGAGCAGGGTTGCCACCAGCAAAATGTCGGCAATGTCTTTGAAACCTATAAAACTAAGAATCGAATCCATGGGCAAAATTGGTATTGAAAATTAGTGATGGGCTTGACGTGTTTCTACATCGATTGTTCGGCAAGCTCAATGAGGCGACGTGCCTCAACAGCGGCCTTCACATCGTGCACCCTCACAATGTGGGAGCCATGCAACATGGCAAGTGTGTTGAGCACCGTGGTGCCATTGAGCGACTCCACAGGAGTGCAATCAAAAGTCTTATATATCATCGTCTTGCGAGATATACCCACAAGCAGGGGTAAGTTTAACTCGTGAAAATCATCGAGATGCCTGAACAACTCAAAGTTTTGTTCAACTGTTTTGCTAAATCCAAATCCAGGGTCAAGAATCACATCGCCAGCCCCTTTGGCCTTGAGGTTGTCGAGCTTGCCCTGCAAGTCTTCGATCACCGCTTGTGCCACGGGCTTGTCGTAGTGGGTGAGTTGCAGCATGGTGGCAGGAGTGCCACGCATGTGCATGAGAATGTAGGGCACCTGCAACTGTGCCACAGTGTCAAACATGGCATCGTCGAGCGTGCCACCCGACACGTCGTTGATGATGTGCACCCCCATTTCTTCTACACAACACTTGGCCACTTGTGCCCTAAAAGTGTCGACCGACACCACCATGTGGGGGGCTAAACGCTTCACCACCTCCATGCCACGACGCAAGCGAGTAATCTCCTCTTGAACGGGCACATCGGGGGCACCGGAACGAGTCGAGTAGGCCCCAATATCAATCATGTCGGCCCCTTCATCAACAATGCGTTGCACGCGTTGCTCTATTTTGCTCACGCTGTCGCAACGGCTATCACAAAAAAACGAGTCGGGAGTTACGTTTAATATCGCCATCACCTGCGGACGGTTGATAGCAAAAACTCGATTGTGGCTGAGATGCAAGGAAAATGGGGTGAAATGAGTCACTGTTGTTTCAAGATTTAAATTACAATAAAAAGATTTGGTTGTGCGAAAATACAAAGAAAAATTGCCTCTCACAAGCATTCACTCAACTTTCAAGAAAACAAATCGCACAAAACAATCAAATCAACCCTCAACAAGTCGACACATCAAAAAAAAGGGGGAGGTGATTATCGATTGCTGGTGATGTGGAAACAAGGCTGACGTTCCTCACACAGCACATAGCACAAGCCCTGCATGCGCAAGCGATAGAGCACATGGGCAAGAATCTTTTTTTGCTCGATATAGGGCAATTCCACCCCTTCACGATTCACGGCATTGAAGTGATTGTGAGCAATATCGAAGGTTGTGCCATAGCAATGGGTTGATTGTGGCACGGCATTGGAGTTGACACGTTGCAGGTGCTTCACATCGGTGGTGGTGCGCAACACCGATGTCACTACAATCTTTTCGAGCCTCACCCCTCGCAGGCGCAACGAGTCTTGAAAATCACGAGCAATGCGGTCGAGCAACTTCTTGGCATTGTGGGTGAGATAGGGCACCGAGTGCGACAAATATTCCACCTCATAGAGGTCGCAATCTTCAATTTTCTCCAACTGCGTGATTTTTGAAAAATCGGTATCACGATTCTCTATGGGCTGAATGCCAAACTTTTGGGCGGCTGCAAGTTGCTGGGGTTGCAAGTCGTCGTAGCGGAAGGGCTTTTCCTGCTTTTTATCATGTGCGCCACCATGGGCTTTGTGGGCTTTATCGCCACAAGTTGTGGCACACAGCATGAGCACAAGGGCAAGGGCTATATTGAAGATTGACTGTAGTTTCATTGCAAAATCGTAGTGAAGTGCAAAAATAATAAGAATTTAGCTAAAATTGGTGGAAAAGTGAGAAATAGTGTAACTCTCTACACGCAGAATTGCGTCTCACACCCTCAAAAACGTGATAAAGGCTTATGATGAAGCGGGAAATATATCAAGTCCTGCTTGAGTGGAAGAACAAAAGACGGTCGTTATAACTATATCGAGACCGGCTTGCCGGTGAGCATCAAGAAAAACACGAAAGGAATCGTCATACCGAGTGAGGAACATACCCTACAGATGTACCCAATGGACTTTGAGGAAGCGCTCCCACCACCATGCGGGCGGGCTTGTTGCCGGCGCCATTGTGGGCTGTTCCTCAGGCGTTTGTTGTATTCTTTCTCTATCCTGCCCCAGGGAAGGTGGTCGGCCAGCTTGACCCAACGGTTGGATTTGCTCAATCCCGAAAGTGACTCCTGAAGTTCAAACAGGTCGTGACTGCGATATTGTGAGTAGTATTTCATCTCGATTCTTGAATGTTTTAACATCCAAAGGTAGTCATTTTGGGCGAATTGACCAAATTTTATACAACATAAATAACTAGTCGTCAGATAGTTATAGTTGATTAGCAGACCCTAAATAAGAAAATCATGTAGGAAGTAAACTGCAACCTCCTACATGATTTAAATTATATTTTAACAAGTACATATATCCTTATTTTGATTTCTTAACAAACAGCTTTCCATTAATATAGAACGTTTCATCAGTTAGAGTACAGCTCGTATGTCCTATCGTTAAAACATCCTTATCTACCTTATAAGGATATATTTCGAGTCTTCGAGAAATCTTTCCATCTTTATCAATAGCATAATATGCTACTTCATCTGTTCCAAAATGATATTCAACAGCTTTAGCATCTACTATATGCTCTGCTTCTTTAAATTCATATACCCAAATGGTGTTTTCTAAAGGATTGAAAACTTCGTCTTTGCTACAAGAAAAAAATAGAAAAACGGTGAAAACACAAACTATAATTTTTATATATTTCATTGTCTTATAACTATTGTGCCTTAATTCCGCAACACTATTATAAATTAAACTTTTTAAGTACCTGAGCAACAAA
>CAMYCE010000054.1 GCA_947254205.1 uncultured Prevotellaceae bacterium | reverse complement strand
GAGATTGCCTCTTGTCTCGTGGGCTCGGAGATGTGTATAAGAGACAGAGCCCCACGATCGCTATCGTTCATGCCCCACTATGGCGAGCTGGTGGTGTATAGCATCAACGAAAATCGAGGGCGAGTATTGGTGCACGATGCCCAGCTCATTTTTTGCCTTGACTTCAACACGCTCAAACGCATCGACAAGTTGGGTGCACTCATTGCCCAATCCAGTGCCCCCAAAGTGCTCATTGATCATCACCTCAACCCTGAGCCCATTTTCGACACAGTCATCTCGTTTCCCGGCTTGTCATCGACCTGCGAGTTGGTGTATCGCACCCTGTGGCAACTGCGACTCACCCGCTACATCAACGTGCAAGCGGCTCAATGCCTCTATGTGGGCATGATGACCGACACGGGCAACTTCACCTATGGTTCCGACTACCCCGAAATCTACCACATCATAGCAGCCTTGGTGGCCCTCGGCATCGACAAAGAGTGGCTCTACAACATGACGATGAACACCTTTAGCCAAAACTGCCTGCGACTGCAAGGCTATGCCTTGAGCGAAAAGATGCAGGTGTTTGCCCACAAGGGAGCCGCCCTCATCAGCCTATCGGCAACCGAGCTTGCCCACTATGGCTACAGCAAAGGCGACACCGAGGGGCTCGTGAACAAGCCCCTTGCCATACCCGAAGTGAGGTGGTCGATGTTTTTGCGCGAAGACCCTGAGTGCATCAAGGTGTCGTGCCGCTCGCAAGGAGACTTCTCGGTCAACGACTTGTGCCACCGCTACTTCAATGGAGGCGGACACAAAAATGCTGCCGGAGGCGAATTTCATGGCACGCTCGATGAAGCCATCGACCTATTTTATCAAATTTTGGAAGAAAATTAAGAACATATCAACAACAACGCAATCATATTTCTACTTTGTTTATGAAAATATCAAAATTATTCCTCCTGTTGAGCCTCACTGTGGCAGTGAATGTGCTCTCATCGTGCAACGACAAAGCCAGCTATGCCGACTTGATAGAAGACGAGCGAAAGGCGTGCAATGCCTTTTTGTCAAATTTTGAAGTGAGGGAGGTGCCTGCCGACTCGGTATTTGAGACGGGACCCAATGCCCCCTACTACAAGCTCGAACCCGAAGGACGCATCTACATGCAGGTGATTAAAACCGGCGACCTTTCCAAAAAAGCCCAAGCCGGACAAAATATTTACTTTCGCTTCACACGCTACAACCTCAACACTTGGTATCGCGAGAATCATGCTTGGGTGGGCAATGGCAATGCCGACGACATGAGCCAACGCGCCGTCTATTTCAAATATCAAGATTTTGAACTTGAATCGTCGCGCGAGTGGGGCTATGGCTTGCAAATGCCTCTTGCCTATTTGGGCGTGAACTGTGAAGTGAACTTGGTGATCAAGTCAAAGTTTGGACGCACCCAAGACATTGGCTATGGCCTGCCGTTCATGTATCATGTGCGCTACTTCCCCAGCAAAGTGTGACCCAATGCAGTGCCCTCCTCTCCACACTCCCCCACAACACAGCAATAGAAGATAGAATTTTAGACTAAATATTTTTACACAAAAAACAAGAAAGAAAAAAATGGCTCTCATCAAATCTATTTCGGGCATTAGAGGCACCATTGGCGGACGCGCTGGCGACGGCCTGTCGCCTCTCGACATTGTGAAATTCACCAGTGCCTATGCAACTTTTTTGCGCCGCAACACCACCCGGCAATCCAACGTGATTGTAGTGGGGCGCGATGCGCGCCTGTCGGGGCGCATGGTGCTCAACATGGTTGTGGGCACTCTCACGGGCATGGGCTTTGACGTGGTGAACATTGGGCTTGCCACAACCCCCACCACCGAGCTCGCTGTGGTGTGGGAACGCGCTTGCGGCGGCATCATTCTCACAGCATCACACAACCCCAAGCAGTGGAATGCACTCAAATTGCTCAACCAAAATGGTGAATTTCTCACCGATGCCGAGGGCAAAGAAGTGTTGCGCATTGCCGAAGCCGAAGATTTCGACTATGCCCAAGTCGATGACTTGGGGCATGAACAAAAAAACTACACCTGTCTGCGCCATCACATCGATGCAGTGAAAGCCCTCAAGCTGGTTGATTGCGAGGCAATTGCCCGTGCCGGCTTCACTGTGGCAGTCGATGCCGTGAACTCGGTGGGCGGGGTGGCCATTCCACAACTGCTCGAAGCCTTGGGAGTGAAAAAAGTTGAAAAGCTGTTTTGCGAGCCCACCGGCAACTTTGGACACACTCCCGAGCCCATTCCACAAAACCTCACTGCCGTGAGCGATTTCATGAAGCAAGGCAAAGCCGATGTTGCTTTTATCGTTGACCCCGATGTCGACCGCCTTGCCATTGTGATGGAAAACGGCGAATTCTTTGTCGAGGAATACACGCTCGTGTCGATTGCCGACTATGTGCTGAGCCAAACTCCCGGTGCCACTGTGAGCAACTTGAGCTCGTCGCGTGCCTTGCGCGATGTGACCGAGAAGCATGGCTGCTCCTACACTGCCGCCGCCGTGGGCGAGGTGAATGTGACCACCGAGATGCGTCGCACCGGTGCCGTGATTGGTGGCGAGGGCAATGGTGGTGTGATTTATCCCGAGTTGCACTATGGTCGCGACGCTCTGGTGGGCGTGGCCCTATTCCTCACCTTGCTTGCCAAGAGTGGCAAAAAGGTGAGCGAACTCAAAAAAACCTATCCACAATATGAGATAGCCAAAACCAAACTTGAGCTCACTCCCGACATGGACGTCGACAAAATTCTCGATGCAGTGAAGCAACACTATAGCAACGAGAAACTCACCACTATCGATGGCGTGAAAATCGACTTTGAACAAGGCTGGGCACACTTGCGCAAAAGCAACACCGAGCCCATCATTCGCATCTATAGCGAGGCCCACACCATGCACGAAGCCCAAAAGCTGGGTGAAGAAGTCAAGAAAATCGTGGAGTCGCTTTGCTAATCATCGCAGAGTCCTCTTCTCTCTCTCCTCCCAACACTCCAATCACATAGCAAGCGCTCCCTTGCCTGCTATGTGATTTTTCTTTAGCCGTGTAACATGCTGCACATGAGCACCGTAGCGACGACGCATGCATCATCGCTACCAAGGTTCCGCCAACCGAGAAAATCCGCTGAGCCGTGAAATGTGAATGGGGGATAAATGCAAAGTGAACTCTATGTGGGTCTGTCACAGACCGTAGAGTTCACTTGTACATTACCCTTAACGGGACGAGAGCTTGCACTTGTGGCAACTCCCATGTAAGTTAAGAAATAGGATTAAGATTTTAATATCATTTACATCATTCAATAAAAACAAATATTTATTAACCCAAACTGAAAAACAATAATCATGGTCGTTGCAACTGTTGCAACTCACAATGGTGCTCAACCCTGCAGTAGTGGCTATTGAGCCAAGACTACTTCATCGAGCCACACCGGAATTGTCAATTATTGCCAGTGACCATCGTTTTTGTATAAACAAAGAACGTGAAAAATAGCTAACAGAGCAAGAGTTTGGGCGCGAAATGGAAATTTCAAAGAATGAACAGGCTCTTTTTTCACTTGAGCAACATGAGCAACATGAAGAAAAGGGGCAACAGGCACAACCGCCCCACTCCCTTTTCTCGACTTATCGATCAAACATAGTCATCATTCTTTGATTATTATTATGATGATGAATTTCTATTTCTCTCAACAGACCTCAAAAAAAGGTGGTTTTGCAACATCAAGTTGCAAAAATCAACAATCAAAGAATGGGGAAGGCTTGTGGCTATTTGCAGGCTCGGCGACCGCCCATCCAGTCGAGAAAATCTTTTTTGCGGGCTGTGCTCACCACCACCACCTTGTGTTGCTCGCCGCCCAACATCACCGTGACCGAAAGACGGGCATGAAAAAACTTGTGTACAGCCTCTACCGACGAAATGTTGACAATCATGTCGCGCGAGAGCCTAAAGAAATTTTCGCTATCAACAAGATTCTCTACCTCGGCAAGATTTTGCATCTCGGTCATTTTGCGCCCCCCTCCCTTTTGATAGGCAAAAATGCACTTGTCCTCGCTCACAAAGCCTGCAATATCGTCCATGTTGACATAGGAATAGCTGTCGCCACACACCGTGAGCACACGTTGCGACGAGGTTTCACGACCATTCACCAGTTCTTGCACAAAATTCCAATTGGGCATCACTTGGCAATGGCTATTGCGCTCATGCTTCTCGATGGCCTGTTTCACGTCGAGAGCACTCAATGGCTTGAGCAAATAGTCGATGCTATTCACCTTAAAAGCACGCAAGGCAAACTCGTCGTAGGCAGTGGTAAAAATAATGGGAGCCTGCACATTCACTTTGTCAAAAATTTCAAAGCAATTGCCATCTACCAGCTCTATGTCCATAAACACGAGGTCGACTTGCCCATTATTGATGAAAAAGTGGGTTGTTTCTTCGACTGAGTCGGAAGTAAACACGAGTTCATAGTTGGGGCGCAAGGAGGCAATGGTCTGTTTCAAGTTTTCAAGCGAAAAATATTCATTTTCAATAATGGCATATTTCATAATTCTTAGTATTGATGTGAGTTGATGTAAATGTAAAGAGCGTTTCTTCGTTAGTCTAAATTCTTGATGGTTGGGGGTGGCAAATAGGGAATCACGGCTTTAAAAATGCCTCCTACAAGGCTATAACTAAAACTGCAACCGTTAATTTGATAGAGGTTGGTGATATATCGCAACCCAATGCCAGTTGAGTTGTCGATGGCTTTGGCATGAATGGGATTGGTCACCACAATAGCCTCGGGGCCAATGGCAACTTGCACCTTCATGGGAAATTTGCTTGAAATGATGTTGTGCTTGGTCACATTTTCAATGAGCAATTGCATGGTGAAGGGTATGATTTCTTGTGCACCAATATTTTCGGTTCCAATCACCTCCACATCAAATTGGTTGTAGTAGCGCATTTTGAGCACATCGACATAGGAGTTGATAAATTTGAGCTCGTCGGCAAGCAACACGCGCTCATGCTCTTGCCGGCTCACCACATAGCGATACATCTCGGAGAGCGACAAAATGAACTTTTGCGACTTTTCGCGGTCGATGGTGTTGAGCGAGTAGAGAATATTGAGCGAGTTGAACAAGAAATGCGGATTCACCTGAGCCTTCAATATGCGATATTGATACATGAGCATTTGGTGGCGATAGCCCTCGGCTTGCAACAGCGAGAGCCGATAGTGGCGCACATAGTAGGCACCCTCGATGCCCAAGAGCAAAAACGTGTTGCAAAACATGGTGCCAGCCCAGTCAAAGCGATAGGGACGTGTGAAAAACACCAATGCCCACACCAGCAATCCCGAAATGAAGCACGAGGTGAGCACGTCGGCAATGATTTTGTAGACAATGTTGGGAATGCGGTTGATTTTAAAAATGATGATGCAATTGATGATGAAACCCAGCAACATGATCACAAAATTATGACCCACACACCATGCAAATTCTTGTATCGAGCAATAGGGCAACACCTTGCCTGTTGTCATGAGGTTGTAGAAAATTTGATAAAACAAAAATCCTCCAACCACAACACCCAGCAAAATGCTTGCCAGTTTCCAGCGGTGCTTGATATATTTAAACAATTGGGGCATCAAAAATCTTAACCATGCCAAAGGGTAAAATCAATAGTTTTTTTTGGGGGGGGAGTGACTTTCAGGTGAGCCATTCAAAATTGTCGCGACCGGCTCCCTGCTCAAAGTGATATTTGGCAATGCCTAAGTCGATGCGGGCATAAAAGCCCCAGCTCGTCTCGGCATCAACAAGATTCTCGTTGTGGAGCGTGAAGTGAAACTTTTGCTGATTCATGGCTGTGGGGGCAAGCAAGGCAGCCTCTACTCCACGGGTGAACCATGCCGGCGCAGTGGCTTGGTCGCAGTGGCTCACCTGCTCGGGGCTTTTGCTCTTGCGCGCCACGCCGGCAGTGGTGCCATAGCCCAAGGCAATCACGCAACGCAGTTTCTCGTTTTTGCCCATGTTGAGGGCACTTGCCACTTTTTTATAGGTGAGCGCCACCCAGCAAGTGTTGAGCCCCAGTCGCTGAGCATGAAGCACCAATCGCTCGCCATAGTAGCCTATCTTCTCGTCGAGCAAAGGGTCGTTTTTATCGCCTATCATGGCAAAGTAGTTGTTCACACCCGTGAATTTACCATAATGAGCCATTCTACCTCCAAATGCACGTGGCTCTTGAGTGATGAGCCCAATGTGCAAGCCCGATGCACGATTGCAATCGGCAACAGCTGCCCTAAGTGTCTCTATCTTAGCCTCCTCGATGGGTGCTTCTCGATAGCTTCTCACGCTGTGGCGCAACTCTATTGCTTGTAAAATATCCATAATTGCAAAGTTAATACAAGTATTTCACAAAATTAAGAGAATATCATTTTTTTGAAGCCCTCATTTCAACATATTCCGGCATAAATAGCGTAATAAATTTCACATTTTCCCCTCTTTTTGCTCACCGTTTTTTAAAATTGGTAGAGACGATGCATGCATCATCTCTACATTGCTTACACTCAAGTAATTATACCTATATTAATATCTTCTGCCTACCATATTCATCTACCAAGCGAGAAGACAGGGAAGAGGGAGGAGGAGGCTTCCCTGTCTTATTATTCGATAAAAAAATGGTTGCCTATTTCTTTAAGATTTTCAACGACTTGCCACCTGACTTAACGATAATCAGGAAAAGACTCTTTTTGGTCTCGCTTGACGATGACTATTTGCTACAACTCATCAACAACGTGAAATTTTAAGTATTTTGATGCGGTTGCCCTGGCACAAATCACTGTTTTCAAAAAAATAATTGTATTTTTGTAAGTGGAGAAATAAGACTTAATTAAAAATTATGACATTTCAATATCAATCTGCACTACTGTCCTTGTCGCTGGCCTGCGCTGTCACAGCTACAGCTTCAACAAGCAATAGCTCATGGCGCGGCTCAGTCGATAGTTTGATTGCTCAGGGGGAGTTCACACGGGCCGAGAGGGTCATGCAGCGGCTTCCCAAGCAAGTGCGCAGGCAGCAGGCTGTGGCCATCGACTCGCTGCGACAAGTGATGGAACGCACACGCCTCGACTTCTCGCTCTCGCCACAAGAGGGCACAAAACTCATACTGCAACAAGAACCCAACACCACTGCCGAGCAAATCGAGCAGTGGAAAAAGAGCCATGCGCTCGAGGTGATGAACATCGACGGTGGGGAGTGGTGGTTTCGCAAGAGTGTGAGAAACCTGTGGCTACTGGGCGAGGAATTCAAGGAGCGCAACCGCGTCGAAGCTGGCGACGAGGCACAATCGCTGTTGCAACACTACCGCGAGGCCATGCACACTGCCCCCGATGCCCAAGGCAGGCGCAACTGGCACAGGGTGAACATCACATTCACGCTCGACATCGACCCCAATGTGATTCCGCATGGCGAAACCTATCGCGTGTGGCTACCTTTCCCCTTTGAAAATGGTCGCCAACGCAACATGCAACTTGAGAGTAGCAACTACCCCATCACGATGAGCGAGGGCAGCAAGCACCACACGGTGTATATGGAAGCACAAGCCCACCGCGACAAGCCCACCCACTTTGAATACACCTTTGGCTACGATGTGGCCGAGTATCACATGGCGCAACAAGACTTGCTGGCACTGGTGCAACCCTACAAGCCCACGGCACTCTATGAGCAATACACTGCCTCACAGCCGCCTCACATTGTGGTCACCGACGACATGAAACGACTGGCACAAGAAATTGCAGGCCATGACAAGAATCCTGTGACAGCCGCCTCGCGCATCTATCACTGGATAGCCGGCCGGTTTCCATGGGCCGGAGCAAGAGAATACAGCACCTTGTCGTGCATTCCAAGCTATGTGCTCACTCAGGGGCACGGCGATTGCGGGCAAGTGGCCTTGCTCTACATCTCCTTGTGCCGAGCCTATGGCATTCCTGCCCGCTGGGAAAGTGGCTACATGCTGCACCCGGGCGAGGTCAACTTCCACGATTGGGCCGAGACCTACTTTGAAGGTGTGGGCTGGGTGCCCACCGATGTGTCGTTTGGCCGCTCAACCGAGGGCACTGCTCTGCACGACTACTATGCCACGGGCATCGACCTCTATCGCCTTGCCACCAACGAAGCCACTGGTGCCCCCCTCAGCCCCGGCAAGCAACACTTGCGCAGCGAGACCGTCGATTTTCAGGCTGGCGAAGTGGAGTGGAAAAAGGGCAACATTTATAGTAATCACTGGAAATCCAATATTCACATCAATTCAATCACGAAAACAGACAACCAACAATAGTATGAAAAAATACCTATTCATCGTCACGCTCATGATCGTGACAACAAGCATGAGCATCATGGCAAGCCCACTCACTGCAAGCGAGGTGCTCGATAGCCTCAAGGCACGCATTGCCCCCGACGGGCGCACCGCCTTGTGGAACGTGAACACAATCGACCAAAATGGCGTGCTCACCCTCTATGGCAACGTGGGCACACAAGAGCAAAGCGATGCCATTGAGCAAGAACTCAAGGTGCACGGGTTTGCCCCATTCAAGAACAACCTCATCGTGCTTGAAAATTCAATCCCGGCCGAGCGTCGCTGGGCTGTGGTGAAGCTTTCTATTGCCACCATGCGCACCCAAGGCCGACATGCAGCCGAAATGGCATCGCAAGCCATCATGGGCACGCCCGTGAAGGTGATTGAGCAAAGTGGCGACTGGTGGCGCATTCAAACCCCCGACCACTACATAGCCTATGTGCCGGGCAATGCCCTCACTTTCATGACAGCCCAAGAAATGAACACGTGGCGACATGCCAAGCGATACATTGTCACAGCCCACGATTCGCGCCTTGTGAGTCAGCCCAAGGGCGATGCCACCATCACCGACCTTGTGCTGGGCAACATCTTGCAATTCAAGGGCGAAAAGGGAAGATGGCTGTTGCTCGCCACCCCCGACGGGCGCGAGGGATATGTCGAAAAAAATCAGGTGGCCGAACTCTCCCAATGGGCAAAACAAGACTTTGATGCCGCACTCATCGAGAAAACGGCACGTCGCCTCATGGGCTCGAGCTACTTGTGGGGAGGCACATCGACCAAAGTGACCGATTGCTCGGGGCTCACCAAGGTGAGCTATTTTGCCTGTGGCATCATCTTGCAACGCGATGCCTCGCAACAAGCTCTCACCGGCACTAAAATTGCTGGCGACCAGTGGCAACAATGCCACACAGGCGACCTGCTGTTTTTTGGCAATCAGGAGACGGGGCGCGTGACTCATGTGGGCATCTACCTGCGCGATGGCCAGTTTATTCATTGCTCGGGACAAGTGAAAATCAACAGTCTCAACCCCGACGACCCCACCTATCTCTACACGCCCCTGTCATGCAGTCGCATCGACGGCATGATGGGCACCACCGGCATTGTGCAACTGCGCAACCACCCTTGGTATTTTTAAAACACCATTTAACTCAACATTCAAAGATATGTCAATCAATCGAAGAAAATTTCTTGTGGGAGCCGGCATGGGGCTCATTGCTGCATCGGCCCCCATCTCGCTGTCGGCAACTGGCAGTGCAACCCGCAAGGTTGCCAAGCGCGGCACACTCAACTTGTCGTTCAAGCCCTATGAGTTGCAACTGCGCCATGCCTTTAACTTGGCACGCTACAGTCGCACCACCACCCCCGATGTGCAAGTGCAACTCGAATATGACGGCATTGTGGGCTATGGCGAGTGTTCCATGCCCCCCTATTTGGGCGAAACCGTTGAAAGCGTGACTCAATTCTTGTCAAAACTCGACTTGAGCCAATTTACCGACCCTTTCAGGCTCGAAGACATCTTGGTCTATGTGGATAGTGTGGCACAAGGCAACCGAGCTGCCAAGGCCGGTGTGGATATTGCCCTACACGACTTGTTGGGTAAAATCATGGGACAGCCTTGGTATAAAATATGGGGGCTTAACCCCGAGGCAACGCCCAACACCAGCTTCACCATTGGCATCGACACCGAAGATGTTGTGCGCCAAAAGGTGAAAGAGGCATCGCCCTACAAGGTGATTAAGGTGAAAATGGGCCTCGACAAAGACCAGCAAACCATCAACATCATCAGGGAAATGATGCCCGATGTGCCCATCTGCGTCGATGTGAACCAAGGCTGGAAAACCAAAGAGCATGCCCTCGAAATGTGCCACTGGCTCAAAGAGCGTGGCTGTCTGTTTGTGGAACAACCCTTCGACAAAACGTGGATCGACGAAACTGCGTGGTTGCGCGAACGCTCACCCCTGCCCATTATTGCCGACGAGGCTTTTCAACGCCTGCCCGACATTTTGCGCTTCAAGGGAGTGTATGACGGCATCAACATCAAGCTCATGAAGAGCACCGGCATGCACGAAGCCCACAAAATGGTGACCCTTGCGCGGGCGCTCGGCATGAAGGTGATGATTGGGTGCATGACCGAGACCTCTTGTGCCGTGACTGCCGCCGCCAATCTTGCCCCTCTGGTCGACTATGCCGACCTCGACGGCAACTTGCTCATTGCCAACGACCGTTTCAAGGGCATGACCGTGGTGAATGGCAAAGTCACTCTGCACGACATTCCCGGCATTGGCGTGAAGCTCATCAACTAAAAAAAAACGCTCTCCTCTCTCCTCTATTTCATTTATTATGAGTATTTTTGCTGTATGAAGAGACCTTATTTCACCTTATGGGCAATCATTGTCCTTGCCTTTGCAGGCTTTCTTTTCTTGTCGGTCTACAACGATGAAGTGCATCGGTTGTACATACGCACAGGCTCATTTGCCAAGTCGCTATGGGGCACTTCGGCCACCGCACAAGAACACACACAAGCCCGGCGAGTGCCAACCCCAAAACAGCCCAAGAAAAAAGCGGCAGTGCTCGACACCACCAGCAAGAACATCTTGTTTATTGGCGACTCGATGCTCGAAGGGCTTGCACCACGACTGGGAGCCTATTGCGAGGCCAACGGGCACACCCTCAACTCGGTGATTTGGTATAGCTCTACCAGCGAGGTGTGGAGTGGCAGTGGCAAACTGGTACAATACATCAAGCAATTCAAGCCCAACTACATTTTCGTGTGCTTGGGAAGCAATGAGTTGTTTGTCAACGACATCAAGGAAAAGCGTCGCCACATGGTCAAGGAAATTCTTGCCGAAATTGGCACTATCCCCTACATTTGGATTGGGCCTCCCAACTGGAAACCCGACACCGGCATCAACAGCCTGTTGCAAGAAGAGGTGGCAGAGGGGCACTACTACCTGTCGTTCACCCCCACACAGCACTACGATCGCTCAAAAGATGGTGCCCACCCCACTCGCAGTTCGGCTTCGGCATGGATGGACAGGGTGTGCCACTGGGTGATGACCAGCAGTGAAGCTCCCATCAAGCTCAAAGTTCCCACCCAAGCCCGTGGTGCCATGCACGCCGTGGTGTTGCAACCCGTGGGCTAACACAATTTATTCTCTCACCACACCCACACAAGAATAGCGATGAATAGCCTCGACTTCGACATAACAAACCTGCTACACAACATCATGGCATGGCTTGCCCCCTCACAGGGCCGGCCCATCGTGTTTAGTAGCGGATTGTTTTGGGCACTATTCATCGTGTTCCTGCCCATCTTTGCGCTCCTGCGCCATCATCGCACGAGGCAGATGCTCTTTGTGACAGCCTTCAGCCTTTTCTTCTTTTTCAAATCAAGTGGGTGGTATTTTGGCTTGCTCATCGCCACTTCACTCATCGACTGGGGCATTGCAAGGCGCATTGCACCCGATGGCTACACGCCTTGGCGCAAATTGTGGCTATTGCTCTCGCTCGCCGGCTCTTTGGGCGTGCTTGTAGCCTTGAAATACACCAACTTTTTCTTGCTCACATGGCACGACATGATGGGAGGCAACTTCCGGCCTCTCGACATCATAGCCCCCATTGGGGTGTCGTTCTACACCTTTCGCACAATGAGCTATGTGATTGATGTGTATCAAGGCAAACTGCAACCTGCACAATCCTATCTCGACTACCTGTTCTATCTCTCATTCTTTCCTTGCCTCATTGCAGGCCCCATCGTGAGGGCACGCGACTTTTTTCCACAAATGCAAGAACACGACGGTCGTGCCGGCGCACGCCTCATCTACACGGGCTTCTTGCGCGTGATGCAAGGTGTGGTGAAAAAGGCTGTGGTGGCCGACTACTTGGCGCAGTATAGCAACATCGCCTTTGGTAACCCGTCGGGCTACAGTGGCTTTGAATTGCTCATGGCGGCATTGGGCTTTGCCATGCAACTCTACTACGATTTTTCGGGCTACAGCGACATGGCTATAGGCTTGGGCGAAATCATGGGCTATCGGTTGGGCATCAACTTCAACTTCCCCTATCGCTCGCTCAACATCACCGAGTTTTGGCACCGATGGCACATTTCGCTGTCAACATGGTTGCGCGACTATCTCTACATTCCGCTGGGTGGCAATCGCAAGGGTGGAGTGCGACAGCTCATCAACCTCATGATCACCATGTTGCTGGGAGGCTTGTGGCATGGAGCTGCCATGGGCTTTGTGGTGTGGGGAGCTTTGCATGGCTTGGCATTGTGTGTGCACAAGCTATGCTCGCCTTGGCTCAACCGCCTGCCCAATAGCCTGCCCGTGAAAATGGCATCGTGGCTACTCACCTTCTCGCTCACCACCCTGCTGTGGGTGTTCTTTGCCACAGCCCATTTCCACGATGCCATGACCATGCTATCGGGCATCTTCACACGCTTCGACTGGGCCTACGCCCCGCCATTTGTCATGGCTCGCCCCTTGTGGTGCATCATCATGGTGCTTGCCTTGATGTTTCACTTCTTGCCACGCAATTTCTATGTGGCCATCAAGGAGTGGTTCATCTATAGCCACTGGATTTTGAAACTCGCACTCTTCGTCATTGTGGTGCAACTTGTCATCAACTTTGCCTCAACCGATGTCAAACCCTTCATTTATGCACAATTCTAAACCCTAAAACTTAGAATTTAACTTTTTTTGTTTTACTAATTATATATTACTACATTTGCACATAGTAATCAAATTATATTATAACTCAAAAAACACCGGACAATGAAGAAAACTATAGTATTACTCGTTTTGGGTTTGCTGGGCTGCACTGCCATGCGTGCTCAAGAAGATAACGAGATAGATAACCCTGAATGTGATTTTGTGTATCAAGATATTGGCTACCACATCACCGACAGCGTGAAGCGAACGGTAGAAATCGTTTACTTGCAAACGCCTGGAATCATCACATCAGCATCAATGCAAGGCAATAATTCGTTGAAAAACGGATTATTGCAGGCTCGAAAAACGAATTTCAACAATCGTGATGTCACCATTCCCGAAGAAGTGGAAAGCAAAGGAGAGAAATATACTGTCACCGGCATTGCCGAAAATGGCTTCACAACTCCGTCGTATGACCACATCGATGTGCTCACTCTTCCCTCGACCCTCAGATATATTGGTGCCGGGGCATTCTCATGCAATGACAGAATAAGAAAAATCGTGTTTACAAGCAAGGAAACTGTTCACATGAAAGGAGGATGGATCGTTTGGTACGCAGCTGTTGATGAACTTGAGCTATCTGACGGATTTGAAATACTTGGCGGAAAAACATTTGGAGCCAACATTTGTATAACAAAGGTGAAAATAGGTGCCGGATTGTACTTCATAGGCAATAATTGCTTTGCTGACCTTATAGGACTTGAAAAGTTTGAACTTTCACCCGATAATCCCTATTTGTCGCTTCACGAGGGAGTATTATTTAATCACGACAAAACCAAGCTTATGGCAGCTCCTATTGCTCTTACAGGTACATTCGAGATTCCCGAAGGAGTCATCGAGGTAGATTCCAGTGCTTTTTGTTCAAGTCATTTCAGCAATATAACATTTCCTTCCTCGTTGAAAAAAATAGGGGCAAATGCATTTCAATATAATAAAAATAGTTGTGTGAATTTGCCCGAAGGTCTTGAGGAGATTGGAAGCTACGCATTTGCATATGCAAAGTTTAAAGAAGTGACAATCCCATCAACAATCAAAGTTATTGAAGAATATGCTTTTTTTGACTGCTCAGCATTAAAAACCGTGAGATGCAGACGCACGGAGCCGTTGCCTATTGCTGATGACTCTTTTTGGACGATCGATTTTGAGAATTGTGTGCTCTATGTGCCGGTGGGTTGCGTGGAGGCCTATCGCAATGCCG
>CAMYCE010000053.1 GCA_947254205.1 uncultured Prevotellaceae bacterium | reverse complement strand
TGTCTCGTGGGCTCGGAGATGTGTATAAGAGACAGCCATTGAATACAAGCTGGGGGCACGTGGATTGCGCTCGATTTTTGAAACCATCATGATGGATGCCATGTACCTGATTCCATCAAGTGCCAAGAAAAAATACACGGTTACACTCGACTATGCTCGTGAGCAACTCGAAAAATCCAATATGGAAATGCTAAAAGACGCCTAAGTCTACAGCTTTTATCCAACCTCACACCCAAGGAATGAAACAAGCATTTTAAAATTTGTTTGTTTCATTCTGTTTTTTTATATTTGTATTTCAATAATTGCCTTCTCAATTGATGAAGCTATGATCGACAAAAAAATAATTACCGACAAATTAAAAAAATATTTTGGGTTCGACACTTTTAAGGGAAACCAAGAAGAAATTATTTTGAATTTGCTGAATGAGCAAGATTCATTTGTCCTCATGCCCACGGGTGGGGGTAAATCGTTATGCTACCAATTGCCGTCGTTGCTCATGGAAGGCACTGCCATTGTGATTTCGCCACTCATTGCCTTGATGAAAAATCAAGTTGATGCTATGCGTCATTTTGGCGAAGACGATGGAATTGCCCACTTTCTTAATTCATCGCTCAACAAGCAAGCGATCGATCAGGTGAAAGATGATGTGACCAGTGGCAAGACCAAGTTGCTATATGTGGCTCCAGAGTCGTTGACCAAAGAAGAAAATGTGGAGTTTCTCAAGAACATTAAGATTTCGTTTTATGCTATTGATGAGGCACATTGCATCTCGGAATGGGGGCATGATTTCCGCCCCGAGTATCGTCGCATTAGGCCCATTATCAATGAGCTTGGTTCGCGCCCTGTGATAGCTCTCACTGCTACTGCAACCCCCAAGGTTCAGCACGATATAATGAAAAATTTGGGCATTTCGAATGCACGGGTGTTTAAATCATCGTTCAACCGAGCCAACCTCTACTATGAGGTGCGTCCCAAGACTGCCGACATCGACCGCGAGATCATTCGCTTCATCAAGTCGCAAGGGAGCAAGTCGGGCATTGTGTATTGCTTGAGTCGCAAAAAGGTGGAGGAGCTAACCCAAACTCTCCAAGTCAACGATATTAAGGCTTTGCCCTATCATGCAGGCATGGATAGTGCCACAAGGTCGGAAAATCAAGATGCCTTCTTGCTTGAAAAAGTGAACGTGATTGTGGCAACAATTGCTTTTGGCATGGGCATCGACAAGCCCGACGTGCGCTTTGTGATTCACTATGACATTCCCAAGAGTCTTGAAGGTTATTATCAAGAAACGGGGCGTGCCGGTCGTGATGGAGGCGAGGGACAGTGCATCACGTTCTATACCAAAAAAGACCTCACCAAGCTCGAAAAATTCATGCAAAACAAGCCTATAGCCGAGCAAGAAATAGGCAAGCAACTGTTGCAAGAAACGGCATCTTATGCCGAGTCGTCGGTGTGCCGTCGCAAGACGTTGTTGCACTATTTTGGCGAGGACTACACGCTCGACAATTGTGGCTGTTGCGATAACTGCTTGCACCCACGCAAGAAGATTGAGGCCAGCGACGAGCTGTGTGCTGTGCTTGAAACAATATTGTCGTTGAAAGAAAAATTCAAGGCCAAATATGTAATCAATGTGATGTTGGGGCTTGATAGCAATGAAATCAAGTCCTATAAGCACGATAAAATTGAGGAATTTGGTTGTGAGAAAACGCACGACGAGCGGTTTCTTAATGCTGTGATAGGGCAGGGTATTATTGCTGGATTCATCAACAAAGATATTGAGAACTACGGCTTGCTCAAGGTGACCGATGAGGGAAAAGCTTTTTTAAAGAATCCCCAGTCGTTTACAATGGTTGAAGACCGTGATTTCTCTGAAACCGATGAGGTTGACGTGCATGATAGCGCATCGGGAGCAATCGACCCTGAGCTATATGGCATTTTAAAAGACCTGCGTAAAAAAATTGCTCGTGCCCACGAGTTGCCCCCTTATGTGATTTTTCAAGACCCTTCGCTCGAAGCCATGGCAACAACCTATCCCGTCACGCTCGAAGAGTTGCAAAACATTCAGGGAGTGGGAGCCGGCAAGGCCAAGCGATATGGCACCGAGTTTGTGAAACTCATCAAGAAGCATGTTGAAGACAACGAGATTGACCGGCCTTTAGACTTGAGAGTGCGCAGTGTGGCCAACAAGAGCAAACTCAAAATCTATCTCATTCAGGGTATCGACAAAAAAGTAGACCTCGATGCACTTGCCGAGGGCAAAGACCTTGAATTTAATGAGTTGCTTGATGAAATTGAAGCAATTGTTTACTCGGGCACAAAAATCAATATTGACTATTACTTGAATGAAGTGATGGACGACGACCACATGCAAGACATTTTCGACTACTTCAAGGAGAGCGAGAGCGATCGCATCAGTGAAGCCTTGAATGAACTTGGCCCGGAATTTACCGAAGAAGAAATCAGGTTGGTGCGCATCAAGTTTTTGAGCGAATTGGCCAATTAATAATTTTCGCGATTACACTTGTAATAATTTCGCTACTTTACTGTTGATGACACTTGCGAGCACAAAAAAAGGGGGAAATTAATTCCTTTTTTGCTTGGTTTTGTTTAAAATCTTGGAAAAAAAATGTAAATTTGTGCGCAATAAATGATGCCGTGATTCCCATGCACAGGCACTGTTTAGGGTTGAGAAAAAATTAAAAACTATAATAACTATGTCATTTATTGCAGATCGTGTAAAAATGGACGGACTCACATTCGATGATGTCCTCTTGATTCCCGCTTATTCCGAAGTTTTGCCCAAAGACGTTAATTTGGCAACCAAGTTTTCACGCAACATCGAGTTGAATGTACCCCTCATCTCGGCAGCGATGGACACTGTGACCGAGGCCCAGCTTGCCATTGCCATTGCTCGTGAAGGAGGTATTGGTGTGATTCACAAGAATATGACTATCGAGGAGCAGGCGCGTCAAGTTCACACCGTGAAGCGTGCCGAGAATGGCATGATTTATGACCCTGTGACCATCAAGCGTGGTTCGCGTGTAATTGATGCGCTCAACATGATGCGTGAATATCACATTGGCGGCATTCCCGTGGTTGATGAAAACAAAAAACTCGTGGGCATTGTCACCAATCGTGACTTGCGATTTGAAAGTGACGTAGAAAAGAAAATTGATGAGGTGATGACCAAAGACCACTTGGTGACTACCTCGTCGTCGACCAACCTTGAGGAGGCTGCCAAGATTTTGCAGTCCTACAAAATTGAAAAATTGCCAGTTGTTGACAAAGATGGCAAACTCATTGGGCTGGTAACTTATAAAGACATTACAAAGGCCAAAGACAAGCCTTATGCCTGCAAAGATGCCCTTGGCCGCTTGCGTGTAGCTGCCGGCATTGGCGTGACCCAAGACAGCCTTGTGCGTGCTCAGGCTCTTGCCGATGCAGGAGTTGATGCTATTGTCATCGACACAGCACATGGACACACCAAAGGCGTGGTCGATGTGTTGCAGCAAGTGAAGAGCTCATTCCCTCAAATTGATGTGGTGGTGGGCAATATTGCCACAGGCGAGGCCGCAAAATATTTGGTAGATAATGGTGCCGATGGCGTGAAAGTGGGCATTGGCCCCGGTTCAATTTGCACAACTCGCATCATTGCCGGCATTGGTGTGCCCCAGTTGAGTGCAGTGTATGAGGTGGCCAAAGCTCTCGAAGGCACAGGTGTGCCCTTGATTGCCGATGGAGGCATTCGCTACTCTGGCGATATTGTGAAAGCTCTTGCTGCCGGTGCCTATTCGGTGATGCTGGGAGGCATGTTTGCCGGTGTAGAAGAATCGCCGGGCGATACCATTATTTTTAATGGTCGCAAATACAAAGCCTATCGTGGCATGGGCTCGCTCGAAGCAATGGAAAAAGGCTCTAAAGACCGCTATTTCCAAAATAGTGTTTCCGATGCCAAGAAATTGGTACCCGAAGGCATTGCAGCCCGTGTGCCCTACAAGGGAACCCTCTATGAGGTGGCCTATCAAATGCTGGGCGGTCTGCGTGCTGGTATGGGCTATTGTGGTGCTGCCACAATCGAAGCCTTGCATCAAGCCAAGTTTGTGAAGATTACCAATGCAGGTGTTGCCGAGAGCCACCCCCACGACGTGACTATCACCAGCGAGGCCCCCAATTATAGTCGTAGCTAAAAATTATAGTCTTGATACACTTTTATGTCACTTTTCACGTTATATAAAAGTTGTAAAAGAAAATTAGAAATAAAATAAGACAAATCATGAAAATTAAGTTGTTTTTGTGGGCTGCGGTTGGCACAGCTTTGCTTGCAGTTGCAGCCAAAGACCCGGTCTTGATGAAAATCAATGGCAAAGATGTTCATCTCTCGGAGTTTGAGTATCTTTATAATAAGAACAATCAGCAACAAATCGAGAAAGAGAGCCTTGAACAGTATGTTGATCGTTTTGTGACCTATAAACTCAAGGTTGCCGATGCTCTGGCCGAGAAAATCGACACCACCCCTGCGTTTATCAAGGAATTTGAAGGCTATCGCACCGAGTTGGTGAAACCTTTTTTGGAAGATACAACAGTAAACGATCGATTGCTCAAAGAAGCCTATGAGCGCATGAAAATGAATGTTGATATTGACCACATCATGTTGCCATTGGGCACCGATTTCAACGACAACAAAAAACAAATTGCACGTCTCGATAGCATCAAGAAATGCATTGAAAATGGCGAAGATTTTGGAGCATTGGCTCAAAAGTTTTCGGTAGACCCATCGGTGCGTCGCAATCAAGGTCATTATGGCTTTATCAGTGCAGGAATGTTCCCCTATGTTTGGGAAAAAACGGCCTATGACACTCCTGTGGGCAAGGTGAGCGAGCCTTTCAGAACCGATTTTGGCAATCACTTGGTTCGCAACAATGGTTCACGTCCTGACTTGGGCACTGTTGAGGTAGAGCACATCTTGTTGCTTTTCCCTCGAGGAGCATCTCAAGCAGCCAAAGATTCAATTAAGTTGAGCATCGACTCCATCTACACTGCGGTGAAAGCAGGTGCCGATTTTGAACAAATGGCCAGAGAAAAGTCTCAAGACCCCGGCTCGGCTGTGAATGGTGGCAAGTTGCCTTGGTTTGGCATCAACCAAATGGTAAGACCTTTTGAGGAAGTGTCTTTTGCTCTCAAAGATGGAGAAATTTCCGCACCTTTTGAAACCACCTATGGCTATCACATTGTGAAGAAATTGGGGCATCGCGATGTGCCTGCTCTTGCCGATGTGAGAGCAAATATTCTCAAAAAAATCTCGATGGACGAGCGTTCGACCATGGCTCGTGATGCCAAAATTGAAGAACTCAAGAAGCTTTATAAATATAAAGTAAATGAAAAAGCCTCCAAGGTTTTGGAAGCAGAATTAAAGAAGCATGGCCAGTATGATTCGGCCTTTGTGCAAGGTGTGTTGGCCAAATCAAAAGTGCCTTTGTTTAGCTTTGCTAAGAAGGTGGTGCCCATTTCGGTGCTTGCCAAGCTGGTGAACCCTAAAGCTCAACTCAACAATGAGTCGGCTGTGGGCTACATCATGGGGAAAGTTGATGGCTATGCCAAGAAAGAGATTATGGACTACTATATCGACAATATCATTAACGATAACGCCGAATATCGCAACCTCATTCACGAGTATAAAGATGGCATGTTGCTCTTTGAAGTGAGCAATCAAAAAGTTTGGGAAGGTGCCAGCAAAGACACTGTGGGGCTCACCAATTATTTTGAAGCCAATCGTGCAAAATACACATGGGACAAGCCCCGTTTCAAGGGCATCATTCTCTCGGCCAAAAACGATAGTATTGCCGATGCTGTGAAGCGTGACATGGCTATTTTGGGTCAAGACACGCTCACACAAGCTTTGCACAACAAATATGGCAACCGCATCAAAATGGAGCGTATGCTCTTTGCCGAGGGCGAAAACAAGTTGGTTGACCGTGTGGTGTTTAAGCAAAATATTGAAGTCGACAAAAACGCAAAATATCCTGTGAGCTTCGTGCTTGAAGGTGGCGTGATTGCTCAACCTCAGGAATATAGCGATGTGCGTGGTCTTGTGACCTCCGATTATCAAGATGTGAGAGAAAAAGCATGGATTCAAGCTCTCAAGCAAAAATATCCTGTCGAAATCTACAAAAATGTGCTTAAAAAAGTGAAGTGATACAGTAGCATTTTCACTTGAATCAATAAATTGGGCTTCTGCTCTCAAAGAGAGTGGAAGCCTTTTTTAGTGTCTCGTTAAAAGAAATAAAGGAATTAAAGCATATTTAAAGCGTTTTTGATTTTGACAAGTGGCAAAAAATCAAGAAATTTGCAGTAGTGTTGAGTGGTGGCTTGATAGTTGCACTCTACACGTTTTCAAGGAATATAAATTTTATAAAAAACCGTATTATACAGTGAAATTACGTTTTCTTAGCAGCTTGGTTTTTATTGGTTTATGCGTGATTTGCTCGTTGGCTCAAAACAACATTGCCGAAGAGGTTGCATGGGTTGTGGGCGATGAGCCTATCTTTAAGTCTGAAATTGAAGAGCAATATCAGCAAGCCTTATATGAGCGCGTGCCTCTTGCCGGCAATCCCTATTGTGTGATTCCTGAGCAGATGGCTATCAACAAGTTATTCTTGCATCAAGCCAAAATCGACACAATTGAGGTGCAAAACTCAATGATAGTGCAAAGTGTTGATGCACGCATCAATTTCTTTATTGCCAACCTTGGCTCAAAGGAGAAAGTTGAGGAATATTTTCGCAAGCCATTGCCCGACTTGCGTGAGCAACTCATGAACACAGTGCGCGAGCAATATACCATACAGCAAGTGCAAAACGAACTCACCAAAAACGTGAAAGCCACGCCTGCCGATGTGAGAAAATTCTATAACTCATTGCCCCAAGACTCCTTGCCCTTTATTCCCAAGCAGGTTGAGGTTGAAATCATTACCCTCAATCCCGTGATTCCACAGCAAGAAATCGACGAGGTGAAAGCTCGCTTGCGCGACTATGCCCAAAAAGTGAATAGTGGCGAGAGCGATTTCTCGACGCTGGCTATTCTCTATTCCGAAGATGGGTCGTCGGTTTATGGTGGCGAAATTGGCTTCAAGGGACGTTCTGAATTGTTGCCAGAGTATGCTACCGCAGCGTTCAATTTGAGCGATACAAAAAAGGTGAGCAAAATTGTTGAAACCGATGCAGGCTATCACATCATTCAGCTCATTGAAAAACGTGGCGACCGCATCAACACACGCCACATCTTGTTGCGCCCCAAGGTGAGCGACAAGGATTTAAATGCTGCCATAGCTAAACTCGATTCTCTCAAGACCGACATGACCAACAATAAGGTTGCATTTGAGGTTGCCGCTCCCTATGTGTCGCAAGATAAGGAGTCGCGCAACAACAATGGCTTGATGCTCAACCCCAAAACCCACACCAATCTCTTTGAAATGTCCGATTTGCCCGCCGAAGTTGCCAAGGTGATTGATAAAATGAATGTGGGCGAGGTGTCGCAACCTTTTACCATGATGAACGCTGCAACCAATCGTCAACAAGTGGCTATCGTGAAACTCTCCAAGCGCATTGAGGGGCACAAGGCTGATTTGGCCGAAGATTATCAAACTATTAAAAACATGTATGAAACCAAAAAGAAAGGCGACATCATTGACAATTGGGTGAAAGAAAAACAACAAAAAACCTATGTGTATATCGAAGACGGTTGGCGCAACTGCGAGTTTAAGTATGACTGGCTTCACACCAAGAAGAAATAAAGAGTGAACACAGCAGTTACACACACACACAACAATAGGCATAAGGCAAGCATTGGCTTATGCCTATTCACTCTATTGGCTTCTTGGCTTGTTGTGGCTTGTAGCGTGTCGATGCAGGCACAACAGCGTCATGAGTTCAAACCACAAATTCCATCGGCAAGTCGCTACCAGCGCAACAAGGTGTTTCTTGAGCGTGCCGACTCTATGGTGTCGGGACCAGCCAACACCTACATTATTTTGAAAGGAAATATCGAATTTACTCGTGGCGACATGCACCTCTATTGCGATAGTGCTCATTTCTATGACATGGCCAACACAATAGATGCCTATGGCAATGTGAGAATGGAGCGTGCCGACAACTTGAGCGGGCGTGCCGACAACCTGCACTACAATGGCAACAAAGAAGTGGTGAACCTGCTGGGCAATGTGAGTCTCACCAAAGACAACCGCACTCTCACCTCCGAGGCCATCGACTATTTTGTGCCTTCCAACACAGGCAAATACAAAACTGGTGGTAAACTCGAAGATCCCAAGAATATTCTCACCTCAATTGTGGGTACCTATAACTTTGATAGCGAGGAAGCTGTGTTTTCCAATCAAGTTGAGTTGCTCAATAGCCGCGACAACTATGTGATGCACACCAATAGGCTCAACTACAACACTCGCTCCAATGTGGCAACGCTTGTTGAGCCCACAACTATCACCTCCAACGACAATAAAATCATCACCCACGCTGGCAACTACAACACGGTGAGTGAAGAGGCTGTGTTGCTGAAAAAAAATGGCATTCAACCCAAACTTTTTGCCAAAGATGGTCGCACACTTGAAGGTGATAAAATACACTACGACAGGCACAAAAATGAAGGTTATGCTCAGGGTAATGTCGTGGTCAACGACCCAAAACATAAAGCTATTCTCACAGGAGGTTATGGCTATCACAACGAGAAAACTCACGTTTCTTTTGCCACCAATAGAGCTCTGGCAAAGCTTTACAACAAGGCCAATGCCAAGGCAGGGGAGAGGTCGGACACGTTATTCTTTCATGCCGACACGTTGAAGACCTATGTCGAGGGGCACGACTCTTTGCGTGTGCTCACTGCCAACAACGGAGTGCGTTTTTATCGCAAAGATTTGCAAGGATTGTGTGGCCACCTTGTGTTCGCTGAGCGTGATTCTATTCTCAATCTCTACAATCACCCTGTGGTGTGGAGTGGCAATCGCCAAATTTCGAGCGACAATGAAATCAATGTGCACATGCGCGACAGTAGCTCGGTTGATTGGGCAAAAATTCCCAATAAAGCTCTTTTGATTGAGCATTTGGGTGAGATATATTATAATCAGTTGAGTGGAAAGAGCCTCACCGCCTATTTTGAGAAGGTGACCGACTATCATGATGATGGCACGCAGGAGTCACGCACCGAGTTGCGACATGCCGATGTGGTGGGCAATGTGAAAACTTTGTTTTTTCCTCAAGAGAATGATTCTACCTATAACAAGTGCATCAAGACCGAGAGCGGATTTCTCTCGCTCGACATGAAGGCCAAGCAAGAGGTTGAAAAAATCAAGATGTGGCCCGAGGTGTCGGGTTCGGTAATACCTCTTTTTGTAGCCAAGCCTTCGCAATTGCGGCTCGATGAATATGAATGGTTCGACGATTTGCGCCCCAAGTCGCCCTATGAGGTGCTCGACATCACCGATGCAATGCGAGCCATGATAAGCCAGCCCTATGTGGTGAGCAGTAATCAAGAAAGCAAGGAAAAAGCCACCTCGTTGGTCATGGAAAAAGAAAAAGGAGAAAAGGAGGACAAAAAATGAGCGATATTATCAAGTTATTGCCCGACTCTGTTGCCAATCAAATTGCAGCAGGCGAGGTGATTCAACGGCCAGCCTCGGTGATCAAGGAATTGGTTGAAAATGCTATCGATGCAGGAGCGACCAGCGTTGAGGTGGTGCTCAAAGATGCAGGGCGCACTCTCATTCAGGTCATCGACAATGGCAAAGGTATGAGCGAGACCGATGCTCGCTTGGCATTTGAGCGTCACAGCACCTCCAAAATCTCCAAGGCCGATGATCTATTTTCCCTTCACACTATGGGATTCAGGGGCGAGGCTTTGGCATCGATTGCGGCTATTTCTCAAGTGGAATTGCGCACCAAGACCAGCAATACTCAACTGGGCACCAAAATTCTCATCAATGCCTCCACATGCGAGAGTCAAGAGCCTGTGGTGTGTGCCCAGGGTGCCAATTTCATGATTAAAAACATCTTCTTTAATGTGCCTGCAAGGCGCAAGTTTTTGAAGAGCAATCAAGTGGAATTGAGCAATATCGTGAAGGAGTTTGAGAAATTGGCATTGGTCAATCATCACGTCGATTTCTCTCTTTCCAATAATGGCAGTGTGATATATAAGCTCATGCCGGGCAGTTTCAAGCAACGCATCACTTCGCTCTTTGGCCACAATCTCGACCAACAGCTCATTCCCATCAACATCGACACCTCGTTGGTTAAAATCACAGGATTCATCAGTAAGCCCGAGCACTCTCGCAAGCGCGGCAGCTTGCAATATTTTTTTGTGAATGGGCGTTTCATGCGTCACCCCTATTATCACAAGGCTGTGATGAGTTGCTACGATCAACTCATTCCTGCCGATGAGCAACCCAACTATTTCCTTGATTTTTCGGTCGATCCCGAAACGATAGATGTGAACATTCACCCCACCAAGACCGAAATCAAGTTTGAAAATGAAGTGCCTATTTGGCAGATCCTTGCTGCCGCAACCAAAGAGTCGTTGGGGCGATTTATAGCAGTGCCTCAAATTGATTTTGACACCGACGATGCTCCCGAAATGCCTGCCTTCAACAAGCATACGGTGGTTTCAACTCCCGAAATTGGCATCGACCCCACCTATAATCCTTTCAATCAAAACAGTGGGAGAGGAGGGGCAGAGTCGCGCTCAACTCATGCCGTTGCCGGTGCTACAACCAATTGGGAACTGCTCTATCAAAATTTTGAAAAGAACAAGCAAGAGGCGTTTGAAAACCTTTCTGCCGTTAATGCCAACCAGCCGTTGGTGGGCGTGGAGCTTTCTCCCTTTGAGTCTGAAGGGAAAGAGCAAGGTGTTTTAATCTCGACCGACCTTGCTCCCGTGATGTGTGTTCAATTGAAGGGTCGCTACATTCTATCACCCGTCAAATCGGGACTCATGATTGTCGACCAGCATCGAGCCCACGTCAAGGTGCTCTATGAGCAATACATGAAGCAGATTGATGGCAAAAACATCACTTCGCAAAGTGTTCTTTTTCCCGATGTGTTGCATCTCACTTCATCGCAGAGTTTAATTTTAAGGGAGTTGTTGCCCGAAATGGAGAAAATTGGCTTTAGCCTCTCGGCATTGAGTGGCGATGATTGGAGTGTGAATGCTGTGCCCTATGGCATGAACAATGTGAATATAAAAGACATTTTGCTCGATGTGATAGAGGCTTTCACCAAGGGTGGCGATTCGATTTCGGCCAAAGTTTATAGCCACTTGGCTTTGTGTGTGGCACAGGCTTCGGCATTGCCCTATGGCAAAGAGCTTAGTGCCGACGAGATGGACGAGTTGCTGGCCGGTCTTTTGCACTTGTCCACCCCCAACTACACCCCCGATGGTAAAAATATATTCTCGATATTGAGCAATGAGCAAATTGAGAAGATGTTTTAAATTTATCGATATTTCATGATTGACCTTCAACACATCACCGGTTCAAGCCATCTCTATAACTTCCACACCCACACGCAATTTTGCGACGGGCGTGCACCCATGGAGAAATTTGTGGAAGAGGCTATCGAGCAAGAGTTCAAGTGCTTGGGCTTTAGCCCCCATGCTCCCATACCCGCCGAGTCGCCATGCAACATGACCCAAGACGAGGTCCCCGTCTATTTAGAAGAAATCAAGCGTTTGCAGGCTCTTTATGGTGATAAAATTGCCATTTATGCCTCGATGGAAATTGACTATCTTGATGAAGCATGGGGGCCGGCTAATGCCTATTTTGTGAATCTTCCTCTCGACTATCGCATAGGCTCGGTGCATTTTTTGCCCAATCCAATCCAAGCAGGAGCTTATGTTGATGTTGATGGTTCACCCGAAGGGTTTATCACCAAGATGGATAAATTTTTTAACAACGACATCACGCAAGTTGTCAAAGCCTTCTTTGCACAGTCGGTTGCCATGGTTGAGCATGGTGGTTTTGATGTGATAGGGCACTTCGACAAGATTGGCTATAATGCCAATTGTTTTCAAGAAGGCATCGAGCGAGAAGCGTGGTACAGGAAGTTGGTGCTGAATTTGATTGACGCAATCATGGATTATCACCTTATCATTGAAATCAACACCAAGGCTTGGCTCAAAAAGCAACGCATGTTTCCCAACCTCGATTATTTTGCTCTATTGAAAAAATATGAGGCTCCCATTGTTGTCAACAGTGATGCTCACGAGCCGTCGTTGCTCAATGCCGGCCGCATGGAGGCCCTCAAGTTCTATTCATCGCTATAACGTGAACTGTGCCGAGAGCACAATCTCGCGTGGTCGCAACTCATAGTGGTTGGTGAAGTTGCCCATGCCACTATACGATGTTACTCGATAGTCGCGTTGGTTGAAGATATTGCGCAGTTGGCCGGTGAGCCTCACTTTTTTCAATCGCCACACGGCTCTCAAGTCGGCAAGCATCATGTTGGCCGAGGGGGCACCATCAATCTCGTTATGATAGGCAACGGCTACAATCGACAAGTCTACTTGCTTGATTGTTGAAGTGAGCGTTAATTTCTGACTCCAATTGAAAAGTGTTTTTAGGCTCTTGTCGCCCACTTTCGATTTGTTGAAACTCAAGTGTGCATTATAATCAACTTGCATGAAAGCAGGGTAGAAGTAGAGAGAGGGCAATAGCTCTATCGAGCGATAATGATGGCGATACATTTCACCCTGTGAGTAGCTCTCGCCACGGCTATAGCTTGCACTTAGCGTGAGCGATGTTTTGAGATGCCATTGGTAGAAGCCTTTAGATATATCCAAATTGGCACTCATGGCATCGGTGTGGCTGTTGCGCTTGATGTAGCTGTAGAGATAGTTTCCTTGGTTTAGTTGCATGTCGGTGACAGCGTTGCGCCAAAATCGATTGGCCGATACCCCTGCATGCAAGAAAAATTCATAGATGGGGCGTTTGTAGGCATGGTTGAGTCTGACTAAGGCTGTGCGGTTGAGTGGAATGAAACTGGAAGCTGTGTAGAATGTGCGATAATTGACTTGACGCTGATTGAGGGCAAACGCTGTCCACCCATCGGTGCTTTCGCTATATTGAAGCGTCGCATTCCACTCGGTGCGATTATTGGGCTTGTATTTGGCAGAAAAGAAAGTCGTGGGCAAGAGCAACGTTTGTTGCTGGCGTGTGTAGTGTTGGTATTTTAACGTGTTATATAGAGTTATGCGCCATTTGTTATGCTCATAGGTCCATACAGGGCTGATGCGGGCAACAATGAGTGTGTTGTTGTGTTGCACATGCAGGTTTTCAATCTCCAGTCCGCCCGAATAACTTTGTGTGAAATAACGTTGTTTTTTCAGCCATGAGAGTTGATGAGAGGTGTGCCACAGGTTATTGGTGAGCGACAGGCGGGGCAAGGTGTCGAGATAGAGATGATTGCGAGCATGGTGGTAGTCGAGTATCGAGTTCCAAGTGAGAGTGCTTGTGGGCAGAGAAAACACTTTGTGAACCGAGGCGGCAATATTGGCGGTGGGAATATCAACTTGCTGCACAGCATGGCTGTGTCCTGTGCTTTGAAATTGCGAAACCGACTGATTGCGAGTCGCCTCAAGGCTAAACTTCATGTTGCCATAGCTTGCCTCGGTATTGGTCTTGTGTGAACAATTCAAGCTAAAGAGGTCTTGCTTGGAGAGCATGTTTTCACGTTCGGTCATCTCGATAGGGTTTTCACCTAAATAGTAGAGAGAGAAGTTGCTTTTGGTTTGTCGCACCACATTGCGGCTATATCCTGCCGTGATTTTGTTTTCGTTGCCGGCTTTGGTTTTGGTCAAGAGATTGACATTGTAGCTTTGTGATGTGTTAAAGCGCAATCGCTCGCCATCGATAGGTTGGGCCATTGTAGCCAAGTTGTACCATTGTGGCATGTGAGCTTGAGTCAGTTCGCCATAGTCGGCTGTGAATTGAATATTATTGTTGCTCAAGTTGCTACCACTTCGGTCATAGGAGGCGTGATACATCATTTGCTTGTGTTTCCCAATTTGCATGGCATTGGCGTTGCCTGCAACATGATTGGGGGAGCCATGCAACACATAGGGGCGCAATGTGATAGAAAGTTGGTCGCGTGCCGAGTCTTTGAGCACCACGTTCATGGCTACATTGTCGCTGGGCACTTTTTTGCGCAATGCTTTAATGGGCTGATCATTTTCAATGATTTCGGCTTTTTTCACATCTTTGGCCTTGATATTTTCGGTGAGTTGGTTATAGCGACCATTACTCAGGTCGAGTCCTTCGATGGTGAGCCTGCTCAAGGATTTACCATTGTAGCGAATTTCGCCTGTTTTTGCGACATTCACGCCCGGCAATTTCTTGAGCACATCTTTGAGCGTGTTGTCGCGAGATGAGGCAAAGCGCGTGAGGTCGTAGGTCACAGTGTCTCGACGACCGATTATTGGCCCCGATTTCACCACCACCTCATTGAGAGCAAAGGCTTTTTTAGCCATGGCTATGCGGTTGTTGGTGGGTTGAGTGAGGGCTTGACATTTCTTTTCATATCCCATAGAGGTCGTTTGCAGTTCATCGCCTTTCTTGATAAAGGCAACATCTATGTTAAACTGTCCTTGGGCATTGGTTTGACAAAATTTTAAGGTTTTTCCGGCTCGCAGTAGCGAAACGCCGGCTTTAGCCAATGGAGCATCACTTAGTGAGTCGGTTACAATGCCACTCACAGTGATTTGTGCCTCGGTGCCAGTGCCGAAGCAACACAGGGCAATAA
>CAMYCE010000052.1 GCA_947254205.1 uncultured Prevotellaceae bacterium | reverse complement strand
TGTCAACGAAATTCTTGAACGCAACTTTGCCCTCAAAACAATTTGGATTGATGACAACTACTTCAATGCCCGCTCAATGGACGTGTATATCACAAAATTGCGCAAGCACTTGAAAGATGACCCGTCAATTGAAATCATCAATATTCATGGCAAGGGCTACAAGCTCATTGCACCCGAAGCCGAAGCCAAATAAGTTGCGGGTAGCAATCATCAAAACTTAAAGGGAGAGAGGCTATTGGATTGAACATAGCCTTTCTTCTGTTTTTATGAGGCACGATAGAGCCGTTTTAGGCTTTTTTGCTATCTTTGTGCTTGATAAAAAAAAGAACACAATAAGCAAAAACATTAACCCTTCTTCGCTATTCTATAAAAACAACATGAAGCATTTGTTTCGTCTATATCAATGGTGCATTGCCACCCCCATTATTTTAGTAGCAACAATCGTCACATGCCTTGCAACTATCGTGTTGTCGCCATTTAATCGTGAATATTTTGGCTACTATGTGCCCAAGTGGTGGGCTCGCTTGTGGTGTGCCCTCATGTTTGTGAAAATTAAAGTAACAGGTCGTGAAAAAATTGATCGCGAAGTTAGCTATGTGTTTGTGGCCAATCATCAGGGAGCATTCGATATTTTTTCTATATATGGCTATTTGGGGCACAATTTCAGGTGGATGATGCGCAAAGGGCTCACCAACATTCCTTTTATAGGTCAAGCCTGTGAAATGGCAGGACACATCATGGTCGATCATCACAACCCTGCTGCAACCAAGCAAACCATGGCCGACGCAAAAAAACGATTGCAAAAAGGCATGTCGATTGTCGTGTTTCCCGAAGGTCGCCGCACCGATGATGGAAAATTGGGAACATTTAAGAGTGGAGCATTTAAACTTGCCGAAGAGTTTAACCTGCCGGTTGTGCCCATCACTATCGACGGGAGCTATAGTGTGATGCCACGGTCAACATTCAATGTCACACCCGGCACAATAACGCTCACCATGCATGAGCCTATTGCAACAGGTGAGGGTGAATTGAACCATCGTGAATTGCAACAAAAATGCCATGAAATTATTGCCAACGACCTTCAGCAACAGGCATGAAGGATAGTATCAAGTCCTGTTTTTGCCATTTATGGGTTAAACCCCATGATAAACGCAAAAAAATGGGTGAAAGAGTTTTGATAACAAGAAAAAAAACATTACTTTTGCAACGCAATTAAGGAATTGTCCTGTGGTGTAACGGTAGCACATCGGATTCTGGTTCCGCTTGTGAGGGTTCGAATCCTTCCAGGACAACAAGAAGGGGTGGCACTTCATTTTTTTTGAGAGGTCACTCTTTTTAATAAATAATTTAAACTTAAATTTTTAATTTAATTTATGGCAACAAAAATCAGATTACAACGTCACGGTCGCAAAGACTATGCGTTCTATCCAATTGTCGTAGCCGATAGCAGGGCACCACGAGATGGTAGATTTATTGAAAGGATTGGTTCTTATAACCCAAATACTAATCCTGCTACAATAAGTTTAAATTTCGAGAGAGCACTCTACTGGGTGAATTGCGGTGCAATTCCTACCGACACAGTTCGCAACATTCTTTCTCGCGAGGGTGTGATGCTCATGAAGCACCTTCAAGGCGGAGTGAAGAAAGGTGCATTTGACGAAGCAGAGGCTCAAAAACGTTTTGACGCTTGGAAAGCCGACAAGACTGCCAAGATTGAGGCTGTGCGCACTCAATTGAATGATGCAAAAAATGCCGACACCAAAAAACGTCTTGACGAAGAAGCTAAAAAGAACGAAGCAAAGGCCGAAGCCGTAGCCAAGAAGAAAGCTGAAATTGCTGCTGCTAAAGCTGCCAAAGAAGCTGAAGCTGCTGCCGAAGCACAAGCCGAGGAAGCTGCTCCTGCAACCGAAGAAGCTCCTGCAACTGAGGCTTAATGAGGCTTTTGAACTAAAACTTCTCACAAAAAATCAAGTGCTAACTCCCAAGGTTAGCACTTTTTTCTTGTATTTTCACACATTGTGATAAATTCATCGAAAGAATTGTGAAGAAATTGCATTTTTTGTTATATCTTTATACATGATAACACTACTCTAAATGCTAAAGAGATGAAATGTAAATTTGCTTTTATTGTTTCATGTATTGCAAGTATTTTGCTTGCAGCAAGTTGCAGTCGTCCTGCAAAATCTGTTGCGCCAGCTCCCGAAGATTTAGTATCTTTTACCAGCGTGAAAAGCAATGACACTTCCAGCTTCATGCTCAGCAATGGTGAGCAATGTCAAGAATTGGTAGAGGTGTCGGCAACCTTTCCTAAATTCTATAAAGATGAAGCAACTACCCTCAAACTTCAAAAACTCTATATCAAAGAGGTGCTTGAAGGCAATGATAGTCTTCCTGTTGCGCAGGCAGTGCAACAATATGCATCGGCCCTGTTGCATCAAAATTTCATAGATGGAAGTGATGGTGAAAATGAAATTGAGAGTAATGGCAAAAAGGCTATTGCCAATAAATTTCTCTTTTCGGTCAATATCACTGTTGCCTATCATCAAAATGGAATCGTGACATTGTGCAAAGAAGAAACCGTGAAAAAAAATAATGTGGCAAGCAAAACTCATCAATACTATAATCTCGACTTGAACACGATGTCGCTCATTGACTTGAGCATTTTTAAAGATGAAGCTATTGACGACATTTGCCAGTTGCTCAAAAACCAACTCATGAAGCAGAATAATGCCAAAAACAGTGATGAACTTAATGAATTGGGCTTCTTCAATATTGATAATCTCACAGTTACAACCAACTTCTGTTTTGATGAAAATGGCATTACTTGGAGCTATTTGCCACAAGAATTGGCTGCCGATGCCAATTTAGAACCCAAAATAACGCTCGACTATGGCACACTTAAGGCATTTGCGAGCGAAAACTCTGTGCTCAAGCAATTTTAATTCCCTTGACTACTATAATGAACATCATTTCAAAATACTTTCCGGAGCTCACCGATAGCCAAAAGCAACAATTCTTAATTCTTGAACAACTTTATCCTGAATGGAACAGCAAAATCAATGTGATTTCCCGCAAGGATATTGAAAATCTCGAAGTGAATCACTTGCTGCATTCCTTGAGCATAGCTAAATTTGTAAAATTCACCCCTGGCACTCAAATCATGGATTTGGGCACGGGGGGCGGACTCCCGGGCTTGCCTCTTGCTATCTATTTTCCTCAAGTGAAATTCCACTTGGTCGATCGCATTGGCAAGAAAATTAAGGTTGCACAAGACATTGCCCAACAAGCAGGGCTTGATAATGTGACCTTTCAACATGGCGATGTGAAGGAAGTGAAAGGAAAATTTGACTTTGTGGTGAGCCGTGCAGTAATGGATTTTGATGAAATAGTGCCACTCATCAGGCGCCTTATCTCCCCTTCCCACCACAATGCTATTCCCAATGGCTTAATTTGCCTCAAAGGCGGAGACTTGAGTGGAGAAACCAAGCGATATGGCAAAAATGCACTGGTCGATGAATTGAGCACCCATTTCAAAGAAGATTTTTTCAAAACAAAAAAGGTGATTTATCAGCCACTTTAACAAGGCTCTTAATAAGATAATGAAGGTAACAAGATTTGAAAATAACCCCTTTGGCGAGAATGTATATCTCTTGTGGAATGAAATGAGCAAGCATGCTCTTGTGATTGACCCTGGCATGATGTCGGGCGAAGAGCGCGATGCAATAACTCATTTTATTGAGGAGCAGAATCTTGTGATAAAGCAAGTGCTTCTCACTCACTGCCATGTCGATCACATTGCCTCGGCAAGATGGATTGCACAACACTATCAAGTGACAATTGCAGCAAGCGAGGCCGATGCCCCACTTGCCAATGCTCTTGAGGAGCAAGTGCAACGATTTCATTTGCGTCTTGATGCTTCTCCCCTATCTATCGACCAATATCTGCATGAGGGCGATAGCCTCATGCTCGACGATGAAGAAATTAAGGTGATAGAAACTCCGGGACACACTCCCGGTGGACTTGTATTTTATGTTGCCAATGCCTCGATAGCATTCACGGGCGATAGCATTTTTATGGGTAGCGTGGGACGCACCGACTTGCCCGGAGGCAACATGCAACAGCTCATTAACGCCCTGCGTGACAAGGTGCTCACTTTGCCCGACGAGACGGTTCTTGCCCCCGGACATGGCCCCACAACAACCGTTGCCCAAGAGCAAGCCCACAATCCATTTCTACAGCTTTGATAGGAATTTGTCTCTCTCAACAATAAAGCGCAAATGCTTGCCACTGCCTATGAGGGTTTCTCCTTCATAGGCTTCTACTTTGAAATAGAGTTTGCGACCTTCTATTTTTTCAAGAGTTGCAGTGGCTTTCACTGCATTACCCAATTTAGTGGGTTTTAAATGTGATGATTCAATCATTCCTCCCACTGTTGTGCTGTCGTGTGGCAACGCCTCTTTCACGGCAAGCATAGCGGCATTTTCCATGAGGGCAAGCATGGCAGGAGTTGCCAGCACAGGCAGGTCGCCCGAGCCCACATTCAGCGCCAGTTCTTTTTCGGTCACCACAAGGGTGCTGATGTGTTTTAATCCTATTTCCATTATGTTGGGTTGTGTTTTAAGGGTTATTAAATTCTTCTTCTATGCTATGCAACACTTGCACGAGGTGCGGTGTGGCAGTGGGTAATTCTGTCTCAATGAGGCTTTTAATTTCACTGCTTAACTCAATCTTGTTCATTAAGATGAGATTGAGCAATAGCCTGAATGCTGTGTATCTCACCAGTGGAGTAGCATCGTGTTGCAAAAGCTCATAGAAAAGTTGTGGGGCATAGTTGAGCTTGCGCAACAAGCGATGACACAGCACGTCGGCGATTTCTATGCTTTCTACATCACGGCACCATGCGAGGGCTTGCTCGTGAGAAAATTCATGAGCAGGATATAGCATGGGGGCTATCATGCGACACTCGCGATGTTTTTTATCGCCCCAAAAGATGTTGGCCAATTCGGCCGATTGCCCCAATTCTTGGGCGATGCGGGCAACATCGGTGAGCTGGCAACCCATAATCATGTGGTGTGGCTCGCCACTTTGGCGCAAAGCATCGGCAACAATACCATTGCGATGGGCATAAAATTGCCGGCGCGTGGCTTTTTCAATTTCTTCGATTTGCATGATGTGTTTTTTTCTTGAAACAAAGTTACGCCATTCATTCGACTCTGCCAAATCAACAAAAAGGTCGACCATGCTGTTGCAGGTCGACCTTCAAAAATTTTAGATTTCAGTCCATTATTTGGTGAGAGGACTATAATCACGGCTATAGCGCAACATTTGGTCGGTATAGCCTTCTTTGTAAGAAATCTTCACATCGGTGATATTGCCCTTCTTGTCGCGCACAAGAGTGTAAACAGGGTTTACAAATCCTTTATAGGGCGCAATACTCAATTTTTCATAACGGCGAAGCACTTCTTGATGAAGAGCGGGATCAACCTTCACGCCATAGGTTTCAACCAAGTTGCGGCCAGCCTCATAGTCGCCTTCGCTCTTGATGCGTTGAATTTCGCCAAGCAACTGACCAAAGAGGTTGCGCAGTTTTTGGTAATCATTCACCTTGATATAGCTTTTGCCATCACGTTTCACCCATTCGATCACATTGTCGGCTTTGCCATGCTCATAGCACCACTCGGCAATAAACTTGCGATTGCGCATGTGTGCTTCTTCAACATCTTTGCCGGGCTCGATGCGTCGCAATTGCAACATGAGACCATTGAGAATGTAGTTGTAATATTGAGCCTTATAGGTGTCGGCATCTTTAAAGATGCCAAGTTCGAGCAATTTGGGGTCGGCCATGTGGTAGAGGGCAAACAAGTCGGCACGCCCTTCCTCAAGTGTTGAGCGGTAGTTTTTGAGCATACCCACATCAACGCCAGGCAACACTTGGCCCGATGCGTGCCCCAAACACTCATGCAAGTCGGTGTGCAACTTGTCGGCAAGAGTGAGGTATTTTTTCATGAGTTGCACTTCATAGTCGCTATAGGCAAACTCCTCATTAGAGCCTGTGCCCTTCGACATTTCATCATAGGCATCGGTGATGTTTTCAATAGTCACCGACTTAGAGCCGTGCATGGCACGTATCCAGTTGCTATTGGGCAAGTTGATGCCAATGGGTGTTGATGGGTAGCTGTCGCCGGCCAGAATTGCAGCTGTGATAACCTTGGCACTCACGCCCTTCACATTCTTTTTCTTGAAGCGATTGTCAACAGGCGAAGCGTCTTCAAAATATTGTGCATTTTCACTCACAAGCTGAGCTCGATGTGAAGCTTCTTGGTTTTTAAAATTCACCATGCTTTCCCACGAGCCGGTCATCGACAAGGGGTCGCCATAGTTTTCGATAAAGCCATTGATAAAGTCAACTTCGCTCTTGGTGTCTTGAGCCCAAAGAATCGAATACTCGTCAAAAGTTTTGAGCGATCCTGTGGTGTAGAATTCTATCAGCTTGTTGATGTAGCCTTTTTGAGCCTCATTCTCGGCATAAGGAAGAGCCTTTTTCAAGTTTTCAACAATTTTGGTGATGGCTTTAGAGTACACACCTCCTATTTTATAGGCTTTTTCCACAACTTTGCCATTTTCTTTCACCACCTTAGTGTTCAAGCCATAGGAAATGGGCGTTTTGTCGTTAGGATCTTTGATAGTGCGATAGTAGTCTTCTACTTCTTTTTGAGTAACGCCCTCATAGAGGTTGTTGGCCGAAGTGAGAATCAAGTCTTGACCATCGGTGAGGTTCACACGCTTAGCCATGAATGTGGGGTCAAAAATCACCTTGTCCATCACTTGCAAAAAGCTTGCTACTGTTTGCCCCTTAGCCAGTGGAATTTTGTTTTTGGGCAACTTCTTGACTTGAGCGTCAAAGAAAGCTTGAGAAAATTCGGGTTTGAACTTGTCCATCGAGTAGTGGTGATGAATGCCGTTGCCAAACCACACTTGTTTCAGATAGTCGAGAAAACCCTTGTAGTCGGCAGTGTTCTTGTCGCCTTTGTAGTTGGTGTAGATGGCTTCGAGCACCATGCGCACTTGCAGGTTGTATTTGCAATCTTGATCAAACAAGATGTCACGACCATTGAGAGCGGCCTCGGTGAGATAATACACCAGCGTTTTTTGGCGCAACGACAAGTCGTTGAAGCCTGGCACTTGGTAACGAAGCACTTGAATGTCGGCAAAGCGATCGACGTTGTAGTTGAAGTTGGCTTCTTGAGCCTTTACCGCACCAGATGCCGTGAGGGCTACAAGCGCGGCTGCAATGAGATTTTTCTTCATAGCGTTGTTGATGAGTATTTTTTATTACTAATTTTATTCGACATAGAGCACAAGCCCTTTGAGATACTCGCCTTCGGGGTGATAGATGCTCACAGGGTGGTCGGCAGGCTGGGTGAGCTGATGCAAAATGCGCACCTTGCGACGCGACATGGCTGCGGCGCTGAACACTGCCAAGCGGAATTGCTCTTTGTTGACTGCTTGCGAACAAGAGAATGTGAACAAAATTCCTCCCGATTTAATTTTTTCAAAAGCCTTGGCATTGAGTTTGCGATAGCCAATGAGTGCATTGCGCAATGCACTCTTGTGCTTGGCAAAGGCAGGAGGATCGAGCACCACAAGATCATAGTCGCCCTTGTTCATAGCATCAAGATATTTAAAGGCGTCTTCGGCAAAGGCTTGATGATTGCCACATGCAGGGAAGTTGAGTTCTACATTGGCATTGGTCAAAGCTATGGCCTTGGCCGAGCTGTCAACCGAGTGCACCAGTCCGGCTCCACCACGCAGGGCACTGAAGGAGAAACCGCCTGTGTAGCAAAACATGTTGAGCACCTTGCGACCACGGGCGTAGTGCTCGAGCAAGTGACGATTTTCACGCTGGTCAACAAAAAAACCGGTTTTTTGTCCCTTTAACCAATCCACGTGAAATTTCAGTCCATTTTCTATCGCAACATCGGTGTCATATTGCCCCACAATATATTCATTCTGAGGGTCGAGTTGCGCCTTAAATGGCAAAGTTGTTTCGCTTTTGTAATACACATTTTTCACAAGATTGTTGGGCAACCGAGTGAGTGCCCCTGCAATGATGTTGCGTGAGAAGTGCATGCCAGGCGAGTGGGCTTGCATCACAGCAGTAGAGCCATAGATGTCGACGACCAGTCCTGGCAGAAAGTCGCCCTCGCCATGCACAAGCCTAAAGGCGTTGTTATCGGGGCGCAACAATCCCAATGCTTGACGCACCTGCAAGGCTTGATTGAGGCGTGTTTCAAAAAATTGCTCACCAATTTCACTATCGTCAAAAGTGAGCAGGCGCACAGCAATGCTTCCCACTTGGTAGTGACCATTGCCCAGCAACGTGCCATCGTGGGCATATACAGTGACAAGGTCGCCCTCTTCTATATTGTCCATGCGGTCAATAGCACCCGAAAACACCCATGGGTGAAAGCGCAATAGCGATTCTTCTTTGCCACGCTTTAAAATAATGCGTTTATATATCATGCAATTTATTTAATCAAAAAACGGTAAATATCATTTCCAAAGGCATACACCATGAGCAGCATGAGCAATGCCATGCCCACATATTGAGCACGTGCCATGAACTTGATGCTTGGTTTGCGTCTAAAAATCATTTCATAGAGCAAAAACACAACATGACCTCCATCGAGAGCCGGAATGGGCAAAATGTTCATCACTGCCAACATGATTGAAAGAAATGCCGTGATGTTCCAAAAGTTAAGCCAATTCCATGTTTCGGGGAAAAGACTGCCAATTGCCCCAAAACTTCCCAACGACTGAGCACCTTCTTTGGAGAATAGCAACTTGAGCGACGACAAATAGTTCACCATTTGGTCGCATCCCATTTTAATGCCACGTGGAATTGATTCAAGCAAGTTATATTGCTTCTTGATAGTTTTATAGAACTTGATGGGATTGGCAAGCTGAAAGCCCAATTTGCCATTATCGTCGATAGCTGCATTCACTGTCATGGTTTTGCCATCTCGTTCAAGAGTGATGGGCACAACCTTGCCTTTGTGGGCTTTGAGTTGAGCCATGAAGAGATTAAATGAGGGAGTGGACACTTGATTCACTGCTACAAGATGATCGCCCTTTTTAATGCCTGCCTTAGCAGCACCCATGTTGGATTGCAACACATCAACCACCACGGGCATGCGCAAGGTGATAAACGACTTGCCTTGTTCAACCTCTTTATTGGCAGTGAACATGTATTTTTGGGGAATGTTGATGTTCACTGTGTCTTTATTGTTGCGCAACACGGTGACTTGCTTGCCCATAATCATGGCTCGCAATGAGTTGCCATCGAGATACTCCAGCTTTTTGCCATCGGCAGCAAGAGGAATATCGCCATCTCTAAACCCAATGGCATGTGCACTCTCGCTATAGTCATAGCCTGCTGTGGCATTTTGCATGGGAATGAACTCCTCGCCCCACGTGAACACAATGCCAGCATAAATCACCAGTGCCAGCAAGAAGTTATTGACCACGCCTCCCACCATCACAAGCAGTCGCTTCCATGGCGATTTTGAGCGAAACTCCCATGGTTGTGCGGGGCGTTTGAGTTTCTCGGCGCTTTGAGTTTCATCTATCATACCTGCTATTGCGCAGTAGCCACCCAGTGGCAACCAGCCCAGCCCATACTCGGTGTCGCGCCAAGTGGCTTTATCGGCTTGTGGTGCATCTTGGGAGGTTGCAGTTGAGTTTTCTTCTTCCTCCTCCTCTTCTTTAGGATTGAGGGTTGCAAAGGAGTGTGTTTTATCTTTAGGTTTCCACTTCCACAGTGTGAGCCATGGGTTGAAAAACAGGTAGAATTTTTCGACCTTAATGCCAAAGATGCGTGCCCAAGAATAGTGTCCCAATTCATGAATAAACACAAGAATACTGAGCGAGGCAAGCAATTCGGCTGTTTTCACCCAAAACGATTGGCTTGCCAGCATGTCGCTAAAGGTTTGGAGAAAGGTAGTGATACTTAACAATAAACTTTCCATCACATGTTTTTAAATTAGTGTAGATGCGTAGAGCCTTGCTTCCTCGTTGCTTGCCACATAGTCGGCATGAGATGGGGTTGCAATATAGGGAGCCCACGCCAAGGTTTGTTCAATAATTTTATAAATGTCGTTAAAACAAATTTTTCCTTTCAAAAAATGAGCCACTGCAATTTCATTGGCAGCATTCATCACACACGGCACATTCCCCCCTCTCTTGGCAGCATCATAGGCTACCCCCAGCAAGGGAAATTTGTTGAAGTCGGGACGCTCAAAGGTGAGATTGCAATAGTCTTCAACCGTCATTTTGCGAGAATTGGAGGGTAGACGATCGGGCAATCCCAAAGCATAGCGTATGGGGAGCCGCATGTCGGGCAACCCCAGCTGAGCTTTAATGCTACCGTCAACAAATTCCACCATTGAATGCACGATCGATTGTGGGTGCACCACAATCTCAATGTTGCATGGCTCTATGCCATAGAGCCACTTGGCTTCTATCATCTCAAAGCCTTTGTTCATCATGGTGGCACTATCGATTGTGATTTTGTTGCCCATGTTCCAATTGGGGTGAGCAAGAGCATCTTGCACCGTGGCTTTTGCCAAGTCTTCTTGACTCCATGTGCGAAAAGGCCCGCCCGATGCTGTGAGAATGAGTTTGCTCACATGGGTGCGCTTCTCCCCCACCAAACATTGCCAAAAAGCTCCATGCTCGCTATCAACAGGATATAGCATAGCTTGCTTGTTTTGCGCAACAAGACGAGTGATGAGGTCGCCTGCCACCACAAGAGTTTCTTTGTTGGCAAGAGCAATCTTTTTCCCTGCTTTGATAGCCTCGATAGTGGGTTCCAGCCCACTATAGCCCACCATGGCAGTAACCACAGTGTCGATTTCGGGGGCTACAACAGCTTGGGCTATTGCCCTGCTGCCAGCAAGAACCGTTATCGAAGTCTGAGCCAAGGCTTCTTTGACCTTGCGATAATGCTCTTCATTGCCAATCACCACCACTTGAGGGCGATATTTGAGTGCCTGCTCCACAAGCAATTGCACACTATTGTTGGCAACCAAGAGCCATGGCCTAAAAAGTTGAGGATACTCATCGACAATTTCAAGCGTTTGCCTGCCTATCGATCCAGTGCTTCCCAATATGGCGATATTCCTGATTGATTTCACGAAAAATTCTGTTTTACTAATTGACAAAGATACGCTTTTTAGTCGTTGTAGTAAAAACAAAAAGCAACATTTAGAAAATTAAATGTCGCTTTTTATCTAATATTTAGAAGTTTTATTGATTGAGCACCCAATCTTTTAGTATTAAGGCATGGTTGCATGTGTCACTTTTTGCTCCATACAAGAGGGTGACATTGCCTTGTTGCAATAGTTGCTGGCAGTGCATGGCAAAGTGTCTCATATTAAACTATCCCCACTATTTTGTTTTCTAATTCCTGGCTTTTCGCAAAAATAATCTCGTTTTCAATATAAATGTGTTCTTGCAAATCGGCTACAAAGTCTTTTAGGCCTGCCATAATATTGCAATAATCAATGGTTGCACCCTTGGGTGCGGTATAGTCGCTGGTTAAAGTTGCAATTTGCTCATGTCGGGCAAGCTCGTCGCCATGTTCCATCATCATCACCTGAATGGGATTGGCAATGGTGCCACAGTGCATGGGGGCAATGCCGATGTTGTTGTCGTGAGCATCAATTAAGTCATAAAGATAAGGGAAGAGCACGTTTTCTTCCTTCATCAAATGATTGCTTAGTGCCATGAGCGAGTCGGAAAAAAGGGGTTCGACTTGTGCCAAAACAGGGTCGTTGCTCATGTTGCGGCGAATGAGTTCCAGCAACTTGGGTCCTTTTTCTCTAATGCCACGATGATGTATTTTTAGTGCGTAATCGATGAGTAGGTCAATTGGCCATTGGTGGAATGAATGTCTTGAAGTGTTCATAAAGCAACATTTTTTATTGTTCTGTTTATTTTGGTCGCAAAGTTATTTAAGGTTCATCACCCAAATCGGTAACAAATGTTACTCAACCTCAAAATCAATCAAAAACTCCTCAAAATAAATTGTCAAATACCAAGAAACCTAATGACCGATTTGGGTTAAACTCTAAATTGCTACACCTTTTTTGGGAGTTTTTCATTAACTTTGTGTGCATTAAATAGATTTTTAATATAATGGAAAATCGGGTATTGAAATCTTTAAGCTATTGTCCGTTGTTTGCTGGAATGAGTGAAAAGGAAATAGATGAAGTGATGCTTAAAATCAAGAGTCATATTTTGTTTAAAACCAAAGGGGACGTATATGCACTCGAAGGCGACACTTGTCGCAATGTCGACTTGATAATAGCCGGAACTCTCACTACTCGCATGACAAGTTTTTCGGGAAAATTTGTTGAAGTCACACAATTGCACGAGGGCAATGTTGTTGCTCCTGCCTTTATTTTTGCCAAGCAAAACCAATTTCCGGTGAGTGTTGATGTGGAAACCGATGTTGAGGTTTTGCGCATGATACCCGATGAATTTAAACGTCTCATTGATAGCAATGAGCGCGTGCGGTGGAATTTCATTGTCATGCTATCAAATATCAACCATTTTCTCACCAGCAAAGTGCGCATGTTTTCATTGCTCTCGGCACGCGAAATGATTGCATCGTTGCTGCAAGAAATGAGTATAAGACATGAGAGCAACACATTTATTCTTGAAAAATCTCGACAAGAAATAGCCGACTCTTTGGGCCTGCAAAAACTCTCGGTGATTAGAGCATTCAATGCTCTCAAAGAAGAAGGGGCTATAGCGATTGATGGGAAAAAAATCACGATACTTGAACCACGCAAGCTGAATTAATCGGCTACATGCACCACCTGTGTGTCATAGGCAAGGCGCACATTGGGTGGTAGTTGGGCATTGACTTCCTCGTGAAATCCCATATACTCGCTCATGTGAATAAAAAAGGTTCTGCCGGGTTGCACCTTCTCGACCAAAGCAAGAGCTTGCTCCAAATTCATGTGGCTGTGATGGTCACGCCTGTGCAACGCATTCACAACAAGCAACGGAATGTGCTTGATGCGTTCTACTTGCTCGTCGTCAATAGTTTTGCAATCGGTGATATAGGCGAGTGGCCCAATTCGATAGCCTCTAATCAGATATTTGCCATGCCACACAGGTATGGGCTCTACCTCAACATGTGCTACCTTAAAGGGATCACGATCAATTTCTTTAAACCTTAATCGTGGAACTCCCGGATATAGATGCTCGGCAAAAGCATAAGGCAGGCTGTGATGCAATTGTTCAATCACATCTTTGCTGGCATAGATGGGAAATTCTTGCTCATAGGCATAGGGGCGCAAGTCATCGATTCCTCCCACGTGATCATAATGAATGTGGGTGATGAGCAAGGCATCGAGCTCGCGACTTGTGGCGCGCATGATTTGTTGCCTAAAATCGGGACCGCAATCCAGCAAAATGTTGACACCTTGATAGCGCACCACTGCCGAACAGCGCAAACGCTTGTCGTGGGCGTCGGTTGAAAAACAAACCGGACTATCCCCTTTGATCGAGGGAACACCCGTGGATGTTCCTGTGCCTAAAAACTCTATTTCTAACATGTGCCTATTTTTTTGCCTGAAGTGTCAACGTTTAAAACTCTTGAGTTTTCCGTCTTGAAAAAACAAGTAGGTTCCATCGTCATAATACCAATATTCACGCAAGCCCGACTGATCGGGTTGCTGACTGATGCTTTTGGGAGTCCCTTTGGCAAGCCTGCACTCCTCTTTGGTCATTTCATCAACAATCTCACATCGTTCGATGTGGGCCCAATTTTCGGGTGTGATGGCAGGATAGTCGTTGTGCAAATCGTGGAGTGAGAACAATGAAGTGAAGTCGCGAGACATCAATGTTGATGCGCCAGCCGCCATCCACACAAAGGCCCTTAGGCCCGATGCCCCATCGGTGAAGATGACACGCAAGGGCAACACTTTGTTTCCCGGGAGCACACTGTCGACCTTGACTTTCACATATTGCTTGCCATCAAGCATTTCTTGTGTGGTCAAGTCATACCAAATGTGGGTTTTGATGTAAAATTCCTTTCCTTGAAGTTGCGAATTGACTCGGCTCACCAAATCTTTGTCTATGAGGAATGGCATTGTGAATCGAGGCGACAACTTGTCTAAAGGCTTGCCGGTGCTATAGCAAAAACTGAGATTATCAAGGCTAAAGTTTAAGACCACATTTTGTGTATTATCAATTTTATTATCAATACTATACCCTTGATAAATTAAACTCTTGCCTGCTAAGAGTAGAGAGTCGATATTATACTGTGTTGAGCGGTTGAAGATGAGCTTTACTTGATCGTCGGTCACAAAAAATTGCTTGCCCACATGCCATGTGGCTACCGAGTCATCATTAATGGTCAAGAAGGGCTGAGAGGTTGATTGACCTACTTGGGCAAGTGCCTTTTTCACATCTTTTTCTGTGATTTTTTTTGTGCTCTCAATGCCAGTATTGCAACCCAAAAGTGCTGTTAAAAGCAATATGTAGCTCATCAATTTTTTCATAATTATCACAAAGGTAATATTTTTAAAAGAAATGCAATGCCGGCAGTTATGCTTTTTTGAAAACAAAAAGCCCATTACACTCAAGAGAACTTATTTAACCCCAATCGGTCATTAGGTCGCAATAAGAAAATATCTTAGGCTTTTCCTTGCCTTTGTCATTTATTTTGACAAAAACAAAGAAACCTAATGACCGATTGGGGTTTAAGTTTCTCAAATAAATCTCTATCCGTTATGCCACATGATTTGCGTAAGTTCAATTAAGAAATGCAACTTTTGGCAATAAACAAAAGGAGCGAAAA
>CAMYCE010000051.1 GCA_947254205.1 uncultured Prevotellaceae bacterium | reverse complement strand
TTGCGAGCCTTGACTTCGGCGAACAGACTCATGTCAACATAGTCCTCACCACCACACATAAATGTCAGCAGAGCAATGGTGAGTAGATCGGAGAGTGAATATGTGAATATGTGCACCTGCCCGTAACTCTGTGGTCTGGAATCGAATCGAATATTTGGAAAAGCATATCTAGTGTAAATTAACGTTGTTTTATACACTATAAATACACTGACTATCAGTGTGATAGGCAATTTTATCGGGTTAATTTATATTAATAAAAACATTAAAAAGCAAGAGCCCATTTAGAAGGATTTAATGGGCACAAAAGATACCATGCTTTGGCAGAAAAGGATTTCTATTACTTTCCATAGAATCAAAAAATCAAGATTTTGATGCGGTTGCCCTGGCTTCTTGAACTCTTTCTTGCTTTTCTGCTTTATTATCAATACCTTTGTCGGCAGAAAGGTTGTTCAAATCCGAAATTGGCGTAGCTTTGCTATTAGCGTCGGTGCGATCAACCTTTTTTCCGTATGCTCGCCATCGGTCAACACGGCTCAGAAGGGAAAAAGGGGGGGGAAAAAAGAAAAGTATCATAACTGCTTGTAGCTATGATACTTACGTTTTAGTTAGGTTTTCTCTGTGGGTCTGTTCAGAGTTCCTAAAGCGGAAAGAGAGGGATTCGAACCCCCGGACCCCAAACGGGGTCAACGGTTTTCGAGACCGCCCCGATCGACCACTCCGGCATCTTTCCTGTCGTGCTTCACGATGTTGTCGTGATTGCGACTGCAAAATTAGTTATTTTTTGCCATTGCGCAAAGCATATTGGCAAAAACTTTAGGATAAATTTTTCAACAGCTCGATGGCTTCGCCGGGATTGGGCGCCTTGAACACATAGTTTCCTGCTACGAGCACATCGGCTCCTCGCCGGGCAAGTTGCAGGCCCGTGTGGTTGTTGACACCGCCATCTATCTCGATGAGGGCATGAGAGTTTTTTTCGGCTATGAGTTGCTTGAGCTCGGTGACTTTGTCGAGAGTGCCTGCTATGAATTTTTGCCCGCCAAAACCGGGATTTACCGACATGAGCAACACCAAGTCGAGGTCGGCAATGATGTCGCGCAGCATGCACACCGGCGTTGCAGGGTTGAGTGCAACACCGGCTTTCATGCCTGCATCATGAATTTGTTGCACTACCCTATTGAGGTGATTGCAAGCCTCATAGTGCACAGTCATGAGGGTTGCGCCACAATCGCGCACTTCACCCACAAACTTTTGAGGTTCTACAATCATGAGATGCACATCGAGAGGCTTGTTGCACAGGCGTTGCACATGCTTCATCACCGGGAAGCCAAAAGAGATGTTGGGAACAAACACTCCGTCCATCACATCGAGGTGAAGCAGGTGGGCACTGCTGGTATTAATCATCTCAAGGTCGCGGGCCAAGTTGCCAAAGTCGGCCGAGAGTAGAGAAGGAGAAACTTTCATTGTTTAAGTTTTTATTAGTTGGTTGATTGCAAGTTATCTCTTTTTAAAGCCTTGATAGGCTATATAAATGATGATCACGCCCAAGAGTGCCAATCCGGCAAGAGAGAGATATTTATTGTTGGCCTCAAGTTGGGCATAGAGGTCTTGCTCGGGCACAAAGGTGCTGAGCCACCAGCCCAAGCCTGCGAGCACACAATTCCAGATGCCAGCTCCCAGCACCGTGAATAGTGAGAACTTGGCAAAATTCATGCGCGCTAAGCCTGCCGGAATAGAAATGAGCTGACGCACGGCAGGAATGAGGCGACCCAAAAAAGTGCTAATGGCACCATGCTTGTCGAAATATTGCTCGGCCTTCTCCACTTTTTCGGCATCGATGAGGCACATGTGCCCCACACGGCTATTGGCAAAACTATAAACAACCGGCCGGCCTATGAGCACCGAGAGCACATAGTTGATTACTGCACCAATCAATGCTCCCAAGGTGGCCGACAACACCACCAGCACCACGCTGAGGTCGTTGCCCCCTCCTGCATGGGCACAAGCAAAATAGGCGGCCGGAGGCACTACTATCTCGCTTGGAAAAGGAATAAACGAGCTTTCTATTGCCATCAACAAAATGATGAGTCCATAGCCCAAGTGATCGCGAAACCACTCATAGAGGCTCTTGGCATCGGTGTGAGGCATGCAGGTGACCACAAGAGCCACCATGGCAATGAGCACCACTCCGCCCAAAAGCAGTTTTAGCGTATCTTTTTTCACGTTTATAATGTTATTGATTTAGAGGTGCAAATATAGTGTAAAATAGTTAAATTTCATAGCTTAGCGATTCAAACATGGCTCGATACATGGCCGCCTTCTTGTCGAGAGCAAGGGGGTAGGCTCGCGATGATGAAGGCATGCGAAAAAACACAAAGTCGTGACCATGATAGCCACAGGCAATGGGAGAACCAATTTTGGGCACCTCTACCCCAGCCTTTTCGGCAATGACAATCGAGGCCTTCTCACCAGTAGTGACAATGGCTCTAATCGAAGGACGGGCTATGAAAAACTCATCAAGATTGATGGTTTCGACTATCTCAAGAAATTTGTCGCTGGCATTGTCTTTGAGTCGTCGCACTCGCGATGCAGTGTCCCACATGGCTATGCGCTTCTCGATTAGAAATTGCTTGATTTGGGGCAACATGAATGCCTTGGTGCTATCGTCCCAAAAATAATTTTTATCGTTATAGAAAATAAGCCCCATAATGCGCCACATGTCGTTGATTTTGTTGGGGTAGAAAAATTCCATCGACCAGCGATTGCTTTTTGGCGGGAAAGTGCCAAGCATGAGCACTTGGGCCTGCGGAGGCAAAAATGGCGGGAAAGGGTGTTGTTCTATTTTGGGGTCATTACACATGAGCATTCTTTTTTTTATACAAAAGTAGGAAAAACTGTGCACATGATTGCCATTTTTTGAAAATTGAACAAGAAGTGAATAAAAATTATTAACTTTGCACATAGGAAAAATAACTTCAGGAAATATAAAGACGAGAATATGAAAATCAAGAGTTTATTGCTGACAGCACTTCTTGCAACCCTATTGGCAGGGTGTAGCGCTCCACAAAACATTGCCTACCTGCAAGACGCCGAACAGCTCTCGGCACAGGTGTTGCAAGCGGCAGCCAAGCACAACGAGCCCACTATCATGCCTGGCGACCTGCTTCACATCAATGTGTCGGCCACCAATGCCGATGTGGTGAAGCCCTTTAACAAGAGTGGATATGTTGATGCACAAGGCAATGCCACGCTTAACAATAGCGACAACTCCATTTATTACTATTTGGTTGACAACAACGGGTGCATAGAATACCCACTACTGGGCCAGCTCAAAATAGGCGGCATGACTCAAAGCATGGCTCAAAACTACATTGCCTCGCTCATTTATCCACGCTACATCACCGAGAAACCCGGTGTGGAGGTGAGGTTTCAAAACTTCCACGTCTTCACAATGGGCGAAGTGAACACCCCCGGCATGGTTAAAGCCAGCAATGGTCGCATCAACATTTTGGAGGCGATTGCTCAATCGGGCGACTTGACCATTCAAGGCCGACGCGACAACGTGATGCTCATTCACACCAATGCCGACGGAAGCCGACAGGTGAATCGCATTAACCTCAACGACAAGAACTTGCTGGTGTCGCCACTGTTCAACCTGCAACAAAACGACATTATATATGTTGTGCCCAACTCTTCAAAACAACGCAGTTCCTACTCTATTCCTCCACAATGGACATTGGGAGTGGGTGCATTGGGCACAGCAATATCGGTGGCTACACTGGTTATCACGCTCATCAATAAGAAATAGCAAAACTTTTTCATTACACACTTACGCAAGGCAGAGTGGGCTGTGGGTGCATCAAAGCATCACAGCCCATTGTTTATTGGACTGATAATAAGCCATGTAGAGCCGATGAACGCATCGTCTCTACCCATCGAGAAAAATCGCTGAGCCGTTATTCATAGAATCTAATAATCAAGTTATTATACAAAAACAAATTGAAAAAATATGACATTTTGACCGATTTTGTCATGTTTTACATTGGGGTATAGTTGTTGCACATGAGAGATGCAGAAAGGAGCTTCACGGCATGAAATCATAACTATAAAAACCGTGGAGAGATATAGAAAATAATGACATTCAACAACTACACACTCAAAGCTCAACAAGTTGTGCAAAAAGCTGTGCAACTTGCCGTAGCGGGCAAAAATCAGGCAATGGAACCACAACACCTGCTCAAGGCAATGCTTGAAGAAGGCAGTTCGGTTGTGAACTTCATTTTCCAAAAGCTCGACATTGCCCCCACTTTTATTGTGCAACGCCTTGAAAGCGAACTTGCACGCCTGCCCAAGGTGAGCGGTGGCGAGCCCTACTTGAGCAGTGATAGCAACAAGGCACTCGAAAAGGCGACCGAAATTGCCACCCGTAGGGGTGACCAATATGTGACCATCGAGGCCATGCTCATGGGCTTGTTTTTGTCGCCCTCCCCTGCCTCAACCATCTTGAAAGATGCCGGCATCACCCAAAAAGACCTTCAAGCCGCCATCAACGAGTTGCGCCAAGGCAAAAAAGCCACCAGTGAGGGAGCCGAGGAGCAATACAATGCTTTGCAAAAATTTGCTGTCAACTTGTGCCAGCGTGCACAGCAGGGCAAACTCGACCCTGTGATTGGACGCGACGACGAGATAAGGCGTGTGTTGCAAATTTTGAGTCGACGCACCAAAAACAACCCCATCTTGATAGGCGAGCCCGGCACGGGCAAAACTGCCATTGTCGAGGGGCTTGCAGGGCGCATTGTGCGTGGCGATGTGCCCGAAAATCTCAAGCACAAGCAAGTGTTCTCGCTCGACATGGGTGCTCTCATTGCCGGTGCCAAATATCAAGGTGAATTTGAAGAACGACTCAAGGCAGTGATCGATGAAGTGACACAAGCCGATGGCAACATCATTCTTTTTATCGACGAGATTCACACGCTTGTGGGAGCCGGCAAATCGAGCGGTGCCATGGATGCGGCCAACATCTTGAAGCCTGCTCTTGCTCGTGGCGACTTGCGCAGCATTGGTGCCACCACTCTCGACGAGTATCAAAAATATTTTGAAAAAGACAAGGCTCTCGAGCGCCGTTTTCAAGTAGTGATGATCGACGAACCCGACGAAGAAAGCACCATTGCCATTATGCGCGGTCTCAAAGAAAAATATGAAAATCACCACAAGGTGCGCATCAAAGACGAGGCCATCATTGCCGCCGTGCAACTGAGCACACGCTACATTAGCGACCGTTTCTTGCCCGACAAAGCAATCGACCTTATCGACGAAGCGGCAGCCAAACTGCGCATTGAGATGGACTCGGTGCCACAAGAGCTCGACCAAATCACTCGCAAGATAGCTCAAGTAGAAATTGAGCGCGAAGCCATCAAGCGCGATGGCGATGCCCAACACATTGCTCAACTCAACCAAGAAATAGCCGAACTCAAAGACAAGGAGAACGACTATAAAGCCAAATGGAAGAGCGAGAAAGAGCTCATCAATCGCATTCAGCAAAACAAGATTGATATTGAACAGCTCAACTTTGAGGCCGAACAGGCCGAGCGCAATGGCAACTATGCACGGGTGGCCGAAATACGCTACTCACTCATCAAGCAAAAAGAAGATGAAAACAGTGCCATTCAGTTGCAGTTGCAAACCATGCAAGGCGACAAGGCCCTCATCAAAGAAGAAGTTGATGGCGATGACATTGCCGGTGTGGTGAGTCGCTGGACAGGAATACCCGTCAACAAAATGATGCAAAGCGAGAAAAGCAAACTCCTGCATCTTGAAGACGAGTTGCACAAGCGCGTTGTGGGGCAACACGAGGCCATCACTGCCATTGCAGATGCCGTGCGTCGCAGTCGTGCAGGCCTTAACGACCCACGCCGTCCCATTGGGTCATTTATCTTTATGGGCACAACGGGCGTGGGCAAGACCGAGCTTGCCAAAGCTCTTGCCGACTACCTGTTTAACGACGAAAACATGATTACTCGCATCGACATGAGCGAATATCAAGAGAAGTTCAGCGTGACTCGCCTCATTGGCTCGCCTCCCGGCTATGTGGGCTATGACGAGGGCGGACAACTCACCGAGGCTGTGAGACGCAAACCCTACTCGGTGGTGCTGTTTGACGAGATTGAAAAAGCCCACCCCGATGTGTTCAACACTCTGTTGCAAGTGCTCGACGATGGTCGCCTCACCGACAACAAGGGGCGCACCGTCAATTTCAAGAACACCATCATCATCATGACCAGCAACTTGGGCAGCGACCTCATCAGAGAGCAATTTGCACAGCTCACTCCCAGCAATCGCGCTCAAACTATTGCCCACACTCAAAGCATGGTGCTCGAATTGCTGAAAAAACAAATGCGCCCCGAGTTTTTGAACCGCATCGACGAAATCATCATGTTCACGCCACTCGATGAAGCCCAGATTGCCCAAATTGTGACAATGCAAATGCAAAATGTGGCCAAAATGCTCGCCAAAAACGGCATTGAATTGCACACCACTCCAGCCGCAATTGAGGTGCTTGCCCAAACGGGCTATAATCCTGAATTTGGTGCACGGCCCGTGAAACGTGCTATTCAAGAAATGGTGCTCAACCAGTTGAGCAAAACCATCATAGCGCAACAAGTGAACCGCGACAAGCCCATCGTGATTGATGCCGAAAACGGCGAATTGATTTTTAAGAATTAAATCGCCACAATAGTTCTCATTAATGCCCAAAAGTTTTCTTTACAACTTTTGGGCATTTCTTTCTTGAATCATAGCCTAAAAAAAAGACCTCAGGTAACATTTGATACCATTTCATGGTTGCAGGAACCCTACTTTTGCAACTCCTAATCAAGGATAATAACTATTTATTTCAAAGAGATAAAAACAATGGATAATCAAATGTTTTGTTTTCAATGTCAAGAAACGGCAAAGGGCACTGGTTGCACCTTGAGGGGTGTGTGCGGAAAATTGCCACAAGTGTCAAACCACATGGACTTGCTGCTGGGCGTGGTGCGTGGCATCGCCACTATCGACCGAGCTATCATTCATGCAGGAGCCAAGAGTGTTGAAGGTGTTGGCCCCTATGTGGTTGATGCTCTATTTTCGACTATCACCAATGCCAACTTCGACGACCAATCAATACTGTTGCGTGTTGACAAAGGCATTGCGCTCAAAAAGGAATTGCTTGCTGTGGCACAAGAAAACAAGATTGCCCTGCCCAACTATCACGAAGTGAAATGGGGTGGAGAAAAAGCCGACTATGAAGCACAAAGCAAAAAAGAAGGCATATTGCGCAATGACAACGAAGAGTTGCGATCGCTCAAAGAACTCACCGTGCTGGGGCTGAAGGGTGTGGCTGCCTACTATGAACACGCAACTCGCTTGGGCCATAGCAACGATGCAATCATGAACTTCATGCTTGATGCCCTTAGCACGATTGCCAACCCCGAAGCCACAATGGACACCTTGCTCAACCTTGTGCTCACAACAGGAAAATATGGTGTTGATGTGATGGCACTGCTCGACAAGGCCAACACCTCCAGCTATGGCAATCCCGAAATCACCAAAGTGAATATTGGAGTGAAAAATCGTCCCGGCATTCTCATCACAGGTCATGACTTGCACGACATTGAAGACCTGCTCAAGCAAACCGAAGGCACAGGCATTGACGTGTATACTCATGGCGAAATGCTCCCTGCCCACTACTATCCCAAGCTCAAACAATACAAGCACCTTGTGGGCAACTATGGCAACGCATGGTGGAAACAAAAAGAGGAATTTTCGAGTTTTAATGGCCCCATTGTGTTCACAACCAATTGCATTGTGCCACCAGCTCCCAATGCCAACTATAAAGATCGCGTGTTTACCATGAACTCTACGGGCTATCCGGGCTGGAAGCACATTGAAGCCGATGCCAACGGGCATAAGGACTTTAGCGAGGTGATTGCTATTGCCAGGCAATGTCAAGCTCCCACCGAAATAGAAACAGGCGAAATTGTGGGAGGATTTGCCCACAATCAAGTTTTGGCTCTTGCCGACCAAATTGTAGAGGCGGTGAAGAGTGGTGCCATACGCAAATTTGTGGTGATGGGCGGTTGTGATGGTCGCATGAAGAGCCGCGACTACTACACCGAGTTTGCCCAACAACTCCCTCACGATGTGGTTATTCTCACATCGGGGTGTGCCAAATACAAATACAACAAATTGCAATTGGGCGACATCAACGGCATTCCACGCGTGCTCGATGCCGGGCAATGCAACGATTCCTACACTTGGGCTGTAGTTGCCTTAAAGCTCAAAGAAATATTTGGAGCGGCCAACATCAACGACTTGCCCATTGCCTTCAACATCGCATGGTATGAGCAAAAGGCAGTTATTGTGCTCTTGGCACTCTTGAGCTTGGGCATCAAAAACATTCACATAGGCCCCACTCTGCCTGCCTTTGTGTCGCCAGCGGTGCTCAAGGTGCTGGTTGAGCAATTTGGCCTGGGAGGCATCACCACTGTTGAAGATGACTTGAAAACAATGATAGGATAATCAACTTGATTCTTTTCTTAATTGCACGACGGGCATGTGTCGATTTTTCATTGGCACATGCTGTTTGGCAATATGAGTTTGTGTTTCCAAAAATCGAGATAGGGAGGTTTGCACCATGCATGAATGGCCATGGGCAGCTGTCCATGGGTGAGACGCAGGGCACAATCGGGGCGTGTTTCCATAGCAAAATAAACCGCCTCTTGATAGGGTGGAATGTTGAGTTGCGCCTGTGTTGCCCAAAACACGTCTTCAAAAAACTTGACATTGTTGCCATTCTCCCTATACACTTCCATGAGGTTGTGCAACTGGAGGCACACGTTGTGCAAACTCTTGGTGCGACGCAACGAGAACCCTCCATTGCCCACCATGCCCTCTCTCACGATGCCATGGTCTTTGCTCGACGGCAGTTTTGCCATCATGCGACGCAAGTGCCACACAAGGCGTTGAGGATAATGCAAATACTTGTGCTTGGGCAACCATGGAGCACCCACATAGTCATAGCCCTTGTTGCACCACTCATCGAGCGTGTCGCTCAACACCAAAACATCGGTTTGGCATATCACGATATACTCGCTATCAATGAATCGTGCATAAAACTCTGCCGAAAGCATCAATCGATTGTAGTCTTTGATGCTGGCAAAGAAGTCGTCGTCAAATCGCTCTACACCCACATTACCAATCACTTCTTTTAGTGGTGACAAGTCGAGTGAAGCCGGCGACACAATCACAATGTCGCGTCGTGGCGCAAACATCTTGATGCTCTGCCTCAACGAATATTGCTCATAGTCGTTGAGCTGTGTTGTGTAGATGGGAATGACAATCTTCATCACACGATTTTGCGATAGGTTTCCTCGGTTTGCAATGCTGTGTTTTCCCACCTAAAGATTTTCAGCCGCTCTCGTCCCCTTTCAATGAGCCTATGGCGCAAGTCGCTATCATCAATTACCCGTTTCATCACATCAAGCAAATCGGGCATCGAGTGGGTATCAAAATATTCGCAAGCGTCACCGCCCACTTCGGGAAAACAACTTGCCCTGCTCAACACCACAGGGCAATCTTGGGCAAAGGCTTCAAGAATGGGAATGCCAAAACCCTCGCACAACGATGGATAGACAAACACTGCAGCATGATGATAGAGTTGGTCGAGTTGTGCATCGCTTATGTCGCTATACACCTTCACGTGGTCTTTGATGCCAAGTTGCACAAACAATTCATTCTCCGAAGCCGAGAGTCGGCGCCCCGTGAGCACTAAGTTGAAATCGGGCTTTTCTTTCATCAACTCGGCAAAAGCCTTGGCCATGAGTTCAAAGTTCTTGTATCGGCGACGCTCGCCCACATAGAGCACATAGTGCTGGGGCAACGAGTTGAGACGCTCGGTGGCCAAGGGGCGGCTGTCGATTCCATGATAAATCACGTCGATCTTAGCTTCATCAATCCCCAAAATCTCGATGATTTTGCTTTTGGTGTACTCACTAATCGCTATAATTCTCGATGCCCTGTGAGCCAGCAAGCGCTTGTTGCTTGCTGTGGGGTCGGTTGGCGAGAAATACTCCGGATACATTTCGTGAGTCATGTCGTGAATGGTGAGCACAAAGGGTTTCTCGCCTATAAAGTTCAAAAAATAGGGGTCATAATAGGTGGCATGAAACACATCAAATTGCCCTCCCTTGATTTTTTGTATCGAACAGTGGCGATTGGCTTTTCTAAAGATGCCTTCACCCAACTTAAACAAAAGTTTAGGCACTGCAACATAGCTCACCACATTTTGCCCTTCGATGTATTGATTCATCGAGAACCTCAGAGCTACATCGCTGTGCACGTGCACCATGCGCGAAATGATTTCATAGAAATATCTTGAAATTCCGCCAAATCGCTGATTGTGAAAAGCGTGAAAGTCGAAAAGCACCTTGATTTTCTTGTTCATACCCATGTTTTTTTCTTTAGAAAAAATTATTAAGTACTATTGCAGATTAAATCGCCAAATTATGCTTTTTAAATTGCTCAATATCACATTTTTTGAGTCCCGATTCTCGCATGGGCAAATAATCGTTGTGGTCGTCGACATAGAGGCGTGTTGCAGTTTGATAATGGCTATTTGACACAGATGCATTGGCCTTGAAATGCGGGCTGTTGATGCCCGTGATGTCGAGCAAAGTGTGAAACATGACACGATTGGTGGAAATGGGCTTGTTGCGATTGGCTTGCAAAGCTTGCCACTTGCTTGCATAGCGCGATTGCCATTGTGGCGATGTCCACACAATGAAGGGCACACGCAACTGATAGTAGGTGGGCAATGGCGAGGCATGCAAAAAACGCCCACGGCTATCATCAAAAATGTCCTCGCCATGATCGCTGGTGAATATCATGGCCGACACCACGTTTTTGGCTTTGAGAGACTCAATCACGTGAGCCACCAAGCGGTCGGTGTAATAGATGGTGTTGTCGTAGGCATTCACAAGCATGGGGCGATATTTCTTGCGGGCATCGTTGGGCAAGTCGGGAGTGAAAACAGGTTGATAGCCGGTGTAGCGGTCTTTATACAAAAAATGCGACCCATAACAATGCAACACAACAAATAGCTTGCCACCTTTCATGGCCTTGAGTTTTTGATCGAGCAATGGCAAGAGATTGGCATCAGATGATTTAGCAGTGAGGGGCATATTATCTTTTAAAAACACCACCTGCTTGGCCTCGCTCCCCAAGAAATCAATCAATGAATGGTTGCGACGCTGATTGGAATAGAATGCAGTGTTATAGCCTGCTTCATTAAAAGCACTGATGATGCCCTTTTGGCAATACACGCTATCGAAGTCGTGCTGACTGCCCACCGAGGTGAGCAACAAAGGCACGCTCTTGTGGGTGGTGTTGCTCATCGTGATGGCATCTCTGAAATACACGAGCTCATCTTTCATGGCACTCAAGCGTGGTGTGGTGTTGCGTGAGTAGCCATAAAGTCCATAATTGTCGGCACGCGAGGTTTCGCCCACTATGAGCACATACACCTCGGGCAACGAGTCGGCACGCGTGGCAGTAGCATGATAGCTAAACTTGTCGGCCTTGAAGAGATAGGCAACAGTCTGTGCCGAGCGTTTAAACGACAGAATCAAGTTATAGGTGCCATTAACGGGAAAAATATCATCTTCGATAGCAAAATGCTTAGAATCGACAAGATAGTTGATACCCACGAGCAAGCCCGAAAATCCCAGCAACAAGAGCGAAGTGACACGTTGCGCATGGCGCACGGCCGGCGAGAGCACCTCTCGACTGAAAGCCGAGTAAAACGACAACCCAATACCCGTGCCATAGACCAAAATCACAAAAATGATAGATACCAAGATATTAGATAATAGCTCACCAGCCTCGTTCACATTGGTGGTGAACACGTTGAGAAACATGTCGACTGCGATGGGTGACTCACCATAGAGATAAAGAAGCACAATCTGAAACGCTCCCAACAAGGCAAAATAAAACAACCACCAAAACACCTTGCCGGGTTTCTTGCGCAGCGAGAAACAAAAGCGGTAGAATGCCAATGGCAACAAAATGTTGATGATGCGAGTGAGCAATGAGGTCGACTCGGTGAAAAACATGAAAATATTGGGCAAAACAAGTATGCCCAAGAAAATATTCATCAAGTTTTCCTGATTCTTAAAAAATGTGTGCGGTAATAGTTTAAAATGCTTCATTGATGCCAAAAATAATGCCGCTCTCTCCGCCCTTGGCCCAGCCAATATCGAGGCGAACATTCATGCGACGACGAAATGCAAACCTATATCCTATGCCCCAATTGGGCAAAAAATGCTTAAATGTTGATTGATTGTGAAATGCCGTGCCACCACCCAACCACAGGGTGATGCCATGACGATGCCACAAGTGCTGACGCAACTCAACCTGAAAGTTGAGCATGTGCTTGTCGCGATAGCGACCTCGGTAATAGCCTCGCATGTGGTAGCTGTCGCCCACCTGCGCCATCATGCCCCACGAGGGGTTGCCATAGTTGAACTGCCCCATCACCTCCGAAGCCACAATGCCACCCTTCCACACGGGGTGATAGTAGCAGGCTTGAAACTCGGTGGTTGAGAAGGCATAGCGATTCCACAAAAACTTGGGGCGAAACAACTGCCCCACATGGAGATATACTCCCTTGTGGGCATCGGTGATGAGGTCTCGGCTATCATATTCAAGCACAGCCCCCACTCCATAGTTATAGGTCGTGAGCGCCTGTCCCTCGAGCAACCACGGGCGAGCAATATTGTCGCTTCGGTTGAAATTGAACAACACTGTGGGTCCCATGTGCAAGCCACGAGCCACGCGAAACAAACCTTCAACCTTTGCTATGAGGTAGTGCTTGTGTTGCATGGTCTTGTTTTGGTCGTTGTGCCCGTTGTCATAGCCAATGCCCCAAAAATAGGACGGCTCATAGCTCAAGTCGGCCCAATAGTTCACTCTCACAGCCTCGCGAGGGGTGAACAAATTGCCCTTGAAAACAAGCGACCAAAATTTGGCTGTGCTCAAGCTAAACGACAGTTGGGCATTGGAAAACTGCTCGGTTGTGTCGCAACCTTTCAAGCGAAAGGTTGAAACGCCCATCACGGCAACACCAAACTTGGAGTCGGTGTTATAGAACGGACCACCCAACAAACTGATAGATGGCTTATTGCTCTTTTTCGACTCTTGATCGCCATCGAGCGACAAATAGGTGATCAGCTTTTTGATTAGCGACTTTTTAACAGGTTTTTCAACTCTGCTTGTATCAACCGGAATGGTGTCGACAATCATAGAGTTGGCAAGTGCTTGCCCCTTTATTTCTGTTAAACAAAAGAGCAACAATGGCACAACTATTTTTTTCCAACTCAATCTCATGACTTAACAAGGTGCAAAGGTATGAAATATTGCCAATATTTTAAGACAAATAGACAAACTGAAACGCAACAAAATCACAACAATAGCAAAATAATGTGTAATTTTGCACTCGATTTCATATTCACAAGCATGAGCTTTAAAAACAACATTTATTTTCAGCTTCTTGGCACATTTTTCAAGATTGGACTGTTCACCTTTGGTGGTGGCTGGGCCATGATAGCCATCATTGAGCGAGAAATCGTTGACAAGCATCATTGGATTGAGAAAGAGCAATTTCTCGACTTGCTTGCTATTGCCCAATCGATGCCCGGCATTCTTGCCGTGAACATCTCGACAGTGATTGGCGACCGCTTGCGTGGCATCAAAGGTAGCCTTGCCGCCTCGGTGGGCACAATATTGCCCTCGTTTGTCATCATCTTGCTCATTGCCGTATTCCTCACCCCCGACACCATCAAAAACAATGCTACCCTCACAGCTATTTTCAAAGGCATAAGGCCTGCTGTGGTAGCACTCATCATTGCACCAATCATCACAACAGCCAAGGCGGCCCACATTGGGTGGAAAACCATCATCATTCCCATTGCCGTGGCGTTGCTCATCTACTCCAAGTGGGCAGTAGTGTCCAACCCCATCATCTACATTGTGCTGGGAGCTGTGGGAGGGTATATCTATTATGTGAACTTTGTGGTGGCTCAAAACAAGAAGAAGGAGGAGGAGGCTTTGAAATGACTGCGACCTATATCAAGCTCATTTGGGCATATTTGAAAATTGGCTTGTTTGGCTTTGGAGGTGGCTATGCCATGTTGTCGCTCATTCAAAGCGAAATCGTGGGGGCAAGCTGGTGCCCTCAAATTAGCAATCAAACCTTTACCGACATTGTCGCCATCTCTCAAATGACCCCGGGCCCCATTGGCATCAATAGTGCCACCTATATTGGCTATGTGGCCACAGGAGGCAGTGTGTGGGGCTCGCTTGCCGCCACCATGGCCGTGGTGCTCCCCCCTTTTTTGCTGGTGCTCTATGCCAGCCACTTCATTTCACGACACAGCGAGAGTGCCATTGTCAAAGGGGCATTCATGGGCTTGCGTCCTGTGGTGGTGGGCCTCATTGCCTCGGCAGCCCTGCTGCTCATCAATGGCGACAACTTTGGCACCACTTCAGGCGACATCATGAAATCGGTGTTGCTGTGCCTTGGCTCATTTTTGATAGTATATTTCACTAAAATACACCCCATACTGGTGATTGTCGCTGCCGGCATCATTGGATATTTAATTTATTAAGCATCATGAACTACGAAGAAACACTCAACTACCTCTATAGCCAGCTCCCCATGTTTGAACGCCAAGGCGGAGCAGCCTATAAACCGGGCTTGCAAGTGAGCACCGATCTCGACAACCTGTGGAACAACCCACATCGCGCCTACAAGTGCATTCATGTGGGGGGCACCAATGGCAAAGGCTCGGTGTCGCATCTGCTTGCCACCTGTCTCTTATACACA
>CAMYCE010000050.1 GCA_947254205.1 uncultured Prevotellaceae bacterium | reverse complement strand
ACCAAGAAACCTAATGACCGATTTGGGATAATGTAAAAAAAAATAGAGCAATGTAGCCACCATTATGTTGAACTACATTGCTCTATTTCCTGTTATGTGAGAGTGTATGCGCCTTAGGAATTGTTGAGCACGCCCTTCATGCGTTTGAGCCCTTCGAGCATTAGCCCTTGAGGGCACGCAATGTTGATTCTGATGAACCCTTCGCCTTGTTCTGCTCCATACATGGTGCCACTATTCACCCACACCTTGCCTTCATCGAGCAATTTTTGAGTGAGTGTGTCGCTATTCATGCCTGTAGCCGTGATGTCGACCCACACCAAATAGGTGCCTTCGAGTTTGGTGACTTTGAGTTGCGGCATCTCGTTGGCAATGAATTGGCAAAGTGCTTGATAATTGCTCCACAAATATTCTTGCAATTCATCAATCCAATCTTCGCTCTCATTATAGGCTGCAACAACAGCCTCGACACCAAAGGGGTTCACGTCGCACACCTCGTTGATGTTGAGTGCTCGGTCAATTTTTTCTCTCCACTCTGTTTGGTTGGTGATGATGCCGGCAATTTGCAGGCCTGCAATGTTAAACGACTTGCTAGGCGAGATGCAGGTGATGCAGTTGGCTTGTGCTTGAGCCGACAGCGATGCAAATGGCACATATTGATAGCCGGGCATGGTGAGCTCACAGTGAATTTCATCGCTCACGACTATCACACCATTTTCTCGGCACAATTGGTCGACTTGTTGCAACTCCTCGCGTGTCCACACACGGCCCACAGGGTTGTGAGGATTGCACAACAGCATGATTTTCACTTTCTCGTCTTTCAGCTTTTGGGCAAGGTCTTCCAAGTCCATGCGATAGGTGTTGCCATGGCGTTGGAGTGCATTTTCCACAATCTCGCAACCATTGTTTTTGATCGAAGAGAAAAAACAGTTGTAGGCAGGAGTTTGCAACAGCACTTTATCGCCCGGCTTGGTGAAAGCCTTCACGATAGCCGACACAGCAGGCACCACACCACTGGTGTAGAGAAACCAATCGCGGTTGATGCTCCAATCATGGCGACGTTGAAACCAGTTGATAGTAGCCTCATAAAACTTGTTGGGCACAGCAACATAGCCAAATATGCCATGTTGCACTCTTTTTTCAAGGGCATTCACAATGGCTGGTGCCACATGAAAATCCATGTCGGCCACCCACATGGGAATGATGTCGCTCTCTTGTGGCAAGTTCCACTTGTAGGAATCACTGCCACGCCTGTCTATGATTTGGTCGAAGTTGAATTTCATTTTCTTGTTTCAATCACGCAATTGGCTGGTTGCTTGATATTCTCGTCGATAGTGATGCTACCAATCTCGTCGGCCACGATGTGTCCGCTTGTTGGGTTCTTGATGTTGGTGATGAGGCCTTTGATTTGGGCATCAAGGGTTGAATATTCAAAGGCGCGGTCGCAGTCGGGGCCAAAGGTGCAGTCTTCGAGAATCAAGTTGTGGGCATAGCACAAGGGTTGCTCACCTGTGATGTGACAACGCACAAGCTTTAGGTTTTTGGAATGCCAACCCAAGTATTCACCATTCAGCTCGCTATCATAGATAGTTACATTTTCAACCTCCCAAAAGGCATCTTTGGTTGATATTTTAGCATTGTGAATCTCCACGTTTTTCACATATTGAAACACATATTTGCTGTCACTTTTAAGCCCATTCACCTTTACATTTTGACAACCCATGAAGGGGTAGGTGCCATCGTGCAAAGTCACATCGTTGATGGTGAGCCCATCAATATTCCAAAATGTTTCATCGGCATCGTTGATGGTCACATGGTTGAGTTCAAGATTTTTCATCTCCCTAAAGAGCTTGGGTGCATCAATCACAGTGTCGTTCATCACCATGTCGTTGGAATACCAAATGGCCGAACGAGAGCCGGGAGCAAAATAGCAGTTGGTTATTTTAGAGCCATAAACATGCCAAAATGGATATTTGCCCTCAAAGTGGCAATGGTCGGCTTCGATGTCGCTACACTCCTTAATGGCCGATTCTCCCTCGCCAATAGTCACGTTTTCGAGTCTCACATTGTGCACTTCAAAGAGAGGACGCTCACCTTCAAATCTTGTGTCTTTAATAATTTCCATATCTTTAAAATTTTAATACTTCTTGTTTTATTGATTATGATGTCGTAAAGGTACCAATTTTTATTGTGTGTAGAATTGTCAAAAAGTCGTTTTCTCTATTTTCACGACTCTTGAAGCTTAATCCATTTGCCACTTCTCAATCTCAAGAGATAGATAGTGCCACGAAATATGAGTTCAACACACATGGCTGTCCACACGCCTGCCAGCCCCATGCCCCGGTGCATGACAAGCAATGCCGATAGACTGAGCCTCACTCCCCACATGCTTGCAATATTCATGCCACATGGAATGAGGGTGTCGCCAGCGCCCACAAACACGCCATAGCTCACAATAGCTGCGGCAAACATGGGCTCGGCCCAAGCTTCAATTCTCAAGGCTGTTGTGCCTTGCTCAACGATGGCTTGCACGGGCGACATGATGCTCATCATTGTGGGGGCTCCCACCCACATGAGCACTCCCATGAGCCCCATGATGGCCATGCCCAGTGCCACTGTGATGTGGGCAAATTGCTTGGTGAGCTTGCGCCTGCCTGCCCCCATGCTTTGTCCCACGAGGGTGGTGGCGGCATCGGCAATGCCATAGCCGGGCATGTAGCACAAGCTTTCGGCTGTGATTGCAAATGAGTTGGCGGCAAGAGCAATACTTCCCAGTGGAGCAACTATAGCTGTGATGGTGATTTGAGCACTGCACATCACAATGTGTTGAAAGCCCATGGGTAGGCCTATCTTCACAGCTTTCTTCAGGCAAGAGGCAGTGGGCTTGAAACTGCCACGCTCGTGCGAGAGTTTTAGCTCTTGAGATTTAAAGCACAAATACCACATGAGGCACACTCCTGTGACGACTTCGGCGAGCATGGTGCCAAGAGCGGCACCGGTTACACCCAAATTAGCACCAGGCAATGTAACATTTATCCCTGCCCATGAGAGGTGATGATCGGGGAAAATGAGAAAATAATTAAACACCACATCAAGCACAGCCATCATGGCATTGAGCAGGCTCGGCACCTTGATGTTTCCACTGCATCGCAACATGCCACTGGCAAGGAAATCCATTGCCAAGATGGGCACACATAGCGAGAAAATAAAAAAATAAATGCTTGCATTGCGAGTAATGGCGCTTCCTCCGCCCAGCCAAACGGGCAGATAGGGACTAATGAGGCAACCAGCCAGTCCTAATAATAGTCCAAAAGTCAACACCGTGATAATAGATTGTCGCAGCACGGCGCGACTTTCTTGGGGCTTGTTGGCTCCAATGAGGTGGGCCACTTGCACCGAGAAACCAGTGGCAACGGCACTACACACTCCACCAAACAGCCATGTGGTGGTCGACACCAGCCCAATCGATGCCGAGTCGTTGGCACCCAACTGGCCCACCATCGACGCATCGATATATTGCATCAATATCGATGCGAGTTGTGCCAATATGGCAGGAATGCTCAGCATGGCAGTAAGTCTCAATTGCTGTTTGAGCGTCATGTCTTTGCCATCTTTAATCATTGACAGCAGCTCTTCTTTCCCTATCTTTGCCATACCAAATATTGACTTTTGTGTCTAAATCCTGTGTTATGAGTATGCAAAATTCGTCATTATTTCCCATTTATACAAACTTTAGAATATATTTACTCTTTTATATTATCAATCTTGTTCTAAATAAATTTTTGAGCATGGTCTAAACAATGTCTGCTGATATTGCATAAAACAAGCTTCGTAGAGCCTTAGTTTCTCCACAGATTGACAAAGGGCAACCATATATTGTTGTTTTTGGGGGGATCTTTACATTGTGCTACCAATAGTGTCGTCTCCTCACTTCTCCTCACTTCCATTTCAATTCCTCCCCCTTCACTTTTATTGCAAACCTCAAAAAAAAGGCCTCACCTTGTGGTGAAGCCTTTTGTTGAGCTATAAAAAGCCTTATTGGGGATTTTTATTTAGCGCGGTTGATAGTTACGGCACGGTCGAGCGAAGCGCACTTAGCACCATAGTTGGTCAAGTTGCCATCGTTGATTTGAGCATCGAGACGTTCGCTTGCGATACCCTTAGAAACGAGAGCTTTCTTCACACCAGCCACACGGTTCTTGCGAAGACGAGTGTTGATCTTGTCGTTACCAGTGTAGTTGTCGGCCCAACCAGTGAGGATGTAGTTGTTGTTTTCGTTCTTCATAACTTCAGCTACAGCAGCAACAACTTTCTTTTGAACGCCAACGATGTCGTAACGATCGATGGGGTAGTAGATAGTTGCAAGAGGAGCTTCGGTAGCTTCTTGAACAACGGGTTGTTTAGCCTTGCGGCATTCGTCGAGCTGTTGCTTCAAAGAAGCGATGTTTTGGTTGGCAGCTTCGAGTTTAGAGCGAAGGTCGTCAACATAGGCATCGGTGTACTTGATTTCGGGGCAAACGGGAACAACTGGAGCAGTCCATTCAGTCTTACCAAACTTGTAAGAAAGACCAAGGAGAGCCGAAGGATATTCAGTCCAAGTCTTAGCGTGGCCGTCTACGTGTTCTTGCATTTCGTCGAAGCGAAGGTCAAGAAGCAAGTTCACGTGCTTGCCCAAGCGGAATGTGTTCAACAAACCTGCGCGAGCACTGTAGTTGCGAGAAGGCATGTCTTTGCCAGCAGCATATTTCCACTTGCTGTCTTTGTTCATAGCGTCTTCTTTTTCAAACACCCAGTGTACACCCATACCGGCGTAAACAACGGCGTTGTAGAAACGACCTGGCTTGTAACCCATGATCCAGTTGGTTACGTTGAACATAACGTCACCAAAACCACCAATGTTGTTGAATTGTTGAGCGTTGAAACCATTGTTGGCTTTTTCCCAGCCAAGGTATCCAATGCCACCATCCATGTAGGCATCCTTGTTGGTTGCACCCTTCATTTGGTTGAATTCACCACCAATGCGGAGACCCAACAATGGAGAGAACCATTTGCCAATGGCAAAGTTACCCTTCAGGCCGATGCGATCTTTGAATTCGGCATGACGGTCGAATTTAGACATCATTACACCGGCACCACCTTCGGCTTCAATGAACCAATTATCCTGCATTCTGTTGAAAAGGTAGCCTTGAGCTGGATCTTCAACATAAGTCACCTCCTGAGCGTTGGCTGCAGCAGGCGCCATCAACATAGCACATGCAAATGCTAATAATGTAATCTTTTTCATAGACTTACGTTTTTTGCTATTATAGTTAAACATTTAAAAAATATAAATTCTTATACAATTTATTGTGCAAATATATGTACATTTTTTTTAAACTAAAAATCTTTTATCTAAAAAAAAGCTCCATAACGTGCTTTTTTGTCTTTTTAGAGAAATTTTGCCACCTCATTTGCCACATTTTGTGCTGTGAAGCCAAATTTTTCTTCCAATACTTTATAGGGTGCAGACGCACCAAAGTGGTCGAGTCCCATGATGTGGCCATTGGGTATCACTCGGAGCAGGCACGAAGGCAAGCCGGCAGTGAGTCCAAATGCAGGAAGGTTTTTGGGTATCACTTCATCTTGATATTCTTGAGGCTGATCGAGGAACAGGCCAATTGAGGGGAGTGAAACGATTTGGGTTTTCACGCCTTTTTCTTCAAGAATTTTGGCGGCTTGGTACAAGGTTGCCACTTCAGAGCCATTGCCCACAAGCACGATTTGTGGATTGTCGTCGCGCTTCACAATATAGCCCCCCTTTTGAGCTTGCAAGGCTTCTTGGAAGCGTGCTTGGTAGCCCTCGCCATGTTGTGGCTTGAGGTCTTCAATGTTTTGACGCGAGAGAATGAGGGCTGTGGGAGTGTGGGTGTTTTCCATTGCCATCTTCCATGCCACGGTTGTCTCGGCACTATCGGCAGGACGCAACACGAGCATGCTATTGCGACCACGGTGGTTTTTGAGTTCCTCCATGAGCCTGATTTGGGCTTCTTGTTCCACTGGCTCGTGGGTGGGGCCATCTTCTCCCACTCTAAAGGCATCGTGCGACCAAATGTATTTCACGGGCAATTCCATGAGTGCCGAGAGGCGACTTGCCGGTTTCATGTAGTCGCTAAACACAAAGAAGGTGGCACAGGCACCAATCAAGCCTCCGTGCAGTGCAATGCCATTCATGATCACTGCCATGGCAAGCTCCGAAACACCGGCGTGCAGGAATGCTCCCGAGAAGTCGCCATGTTGCAGTGCTCCTGCAGTTTTCAAGAAAGCATCGGTCTTGTCGCTATTGGCAAGGTCGGCCGACGACACGATCATGTTTTCGGTTTGTTCGCCCAATATTGCGAGCACGTTGGCCGAGGCTGCACGAGTGGCAATGCCAGGCTTGTGCTCAATGCTTGCATAGTCGATTGAGGGCACTTTGCCTGCCATGTAGCTGTCGAGTCGCTCGGCAAGTTCGGCATTGGCTTTGCGCCATTCTTGCTCTTTGGCTTTGCGCTCGTCAACAATGGCTCGTAGTTCTTGCTCGCGTTGTTGATATAGCTCAGCCACTTCGGGAAATGTTGCCCATGGGTTGTTCACGTCGCCTCCCAAGTTGGCAATTGTTTTCTCATAGCTTGCCCCCGACTTGCTCAAGGGGTTGCCATGGGTGCTACATTGGCCTTCAAAGTTGGTTCCGTCTTCGGTCACGCAACCGCGTCCCATGATGGTGCGACCCACAATGAGGGTGGGGCGTTGTTTTTCTTGTTGAGCTTTTTCAATGGCTTGAGCAATCTCCAAGGGGTTGGTGCCGTCTATTTCAAGCACATTCCAGTTCCATGCTCTATATTTCATGGCTGTGTCTTCGTTGCTCACGGCATCGCAATTGGTTGAGAGCTGCACAGCATTGCTGTCGTAGAACATGATGAGGTTGCTCAGCCCCAAGTAGCCGGCAATGCGACCTGCTTCTTGCGAAATGCCTTCTTGCACGCCACCATCGCTAATGAAAGCATAGGTTTTGTGGCTAAACACTTCGCTAAAGTGGGTGGCAATGAATCGCTCGGCAATGGCACAACCCACTGCCATCACATGACCCTGCCCCAGTGGACCAGAGGTGTTTTCAACGCCACGTTGCACGTCGAGCTCGGGGTGCCCGGGGGTCACGCTTCCCCAGCTTCTGAAGGCTTGCAACTCCTCAACAGTGTATTTGCCTGTGAGGTGCAACACGCCATACAGCATGGGCGACATGTGACCAGGATCAAGGAAGAAGCGGTCGCGACCAAACCATGTGGCATCGTTGGGGTCATGGATTAAAAACTTAGAATAGAGAACATTGATGAAGTCGGAACCACCCATCGAACCACCGGGGTGTCCCGATTTTGCTTTCTCCACCATAGCAGCAGCCAAAATTCTGATGTTGTTGGCTGCTCTATTCATGATGTCGGTGTTAGTCATAACAATTTATAAGTGTTTGTTAGAGAGTATAATCTTCTACTTTATTTAGTTTTTAGCGTTGCTCTACGAATTTAGGAAACATTTTGCGTTTAGCCAAATTATAAGTCCTAAATTGTGGCTTTAGCTCGTTTTTCTTTCTCTATCTATTTAATGTAGGCAATGCCACTGCGTGGTGGCTTAGTCTTCGACAGGAATGTCTTTGTTCACATTCTTGCTTCCTATTTGGGCATAGAAAAGAATATAGGCAGCACACAATATCACGCTCACAAAGCTGGTCATGTAGGAGCCTGAAATGTCGGCTATCCAACCTTGCAGCGGAATGAGAATGGCGCAACCAAACACCATGGTCATGAATGCACCCGATGCAATGCTGGTGTATTTGCCAAGGCCTTCAACCGCCATGTTGAAAATGCCACCCCACATCACCGAGGTGAGCAGGCCAATGAGAATGAAACACATCACACCAATGGGCACTGGGGCCGACATGAGTTGCAGTTGTGCCCAATCAACACCAGGCATCGAGATGGTTATATCTTGAGGCAAGAACATGCCAAGCAAAATGAGAATGATGCTGGCACTGGAGACGCAGGTGATTTGGGTGCGACTGCTCACGTTGCCTGCTATCATGCCTCCCAACAAGCGACCCACGAGCATGAGAAACCAGTAGACGGCTACAATGGTGCCGGCAATAGTGGCATCGATGCCCAAGCCGGGGGTTGCCTCGGTTGTGGGGGTGGTGAGATATTGAAGCACATAGGTGGGAGGACCCACTTCAAGCCCTAAATAAAGGAAAATGGCAAGAATGCCCAAGTTGAAGTGTCTGAATGAGAATGCACTGTAATGCCTTGTGCTTGTCGATGCTTGCAATTCGGGTTTGGCTGTTTTGTCGAGTTCGGGCTCTTCGATGTGGGTGAAGAACAACACGATAAAGGCAAGGGCAAACACGCCCATGGCTATAAACAAGGCAGGTGTGGCATCGGCAATGTGGGCTTTGGCTGCTTCGCCAATGAGCGAACCCATGATAATGGTCACTGCCACGGCTGCAAGCGAGTTGCACACGCCACCAAATTGCACCAGCTGGTTGCCCTTGTTGCCACCGCCGCCCAAGGTGTTGAGCATGGGGTTGACCACAGTGTTGAGCATGCACATGGTGAGGCCGGCTATGAAAGCTCCCAGCAGATACACCCAAAAACTTTGAATGCTGTCCCAGCCCGACATATATTGAATGTACACACCCACAATGCCAATGGCAATAGCCAGCAGTGCGGTTTTTTTATAACCTATTTTCTTGAGCAGCATGCCACTGGGAATTCCCATCACAAGATAGGCTATGAAGTTGGCCGAGTTGCCCAACTGTGCAGCAAAATTGGATGCGCCAAATTGGTTTTTCACAATCACTGCCATGGGTGAACACAAATTGGTTACAAATGCAATCATCGCAAATAGAAAATACATCATCACGATGGCTGCCCATTGTTTTTTTTGTTGTGCCATGTTGTTGGAGTTTTAAGTTTATTGTTCGATTGAGTTAATGATTTAGGTTTTCTTAGTATTCGCGAGGTCCAAAAATGTCGGTCCCAATTCTCACCATGGTTGAGCCGTGCTCCACTGCAATGTGCCAGTCGCCACTCATGCCCATGCTCAAGTCTTTGAAATGCTCATCGTGGGCAAAGTATCGCTCTTTGAGAGTGGCAAAGGTGGCTTGCACTGTGGCAAATTCATGGGCAACTTGCTCGGCGCATGTGGTGTTGGAGCCCATGGCCATGAGCCCACACAATCTCACATTGTCATAGCCATTCAACAGGCCTTGTTCAAAACCATTGAGCAATTCCTCCACATCAAAGCCGCTTTTCGATTCTTCTTGAGCCACATGCAGTTGCAAGAGCACATCTACTCGACGGTTGATGCGTGCTGCCTCTTTGTTCACCGTGTTGAGCAATTTAAGACTATCGATGCTGTGAATGAGCGACACGTGGGGCATGATCATGCGTGCCTTGTTGGTTTGCAGGTGTCCAATAAAGTGCCACTGTGCATCGGTGGGCATCAGGGGAGCTTTGGCCACCAGTTCTTGTGCGTGGTTTTCGCCAAAAAGCCGTTGCCCTGCATCATAGGCTTGTTGCACCTTGTCGGCAGGGTGATATTTCGACACTGCCACCAAGTGGGTAGCACCGGGCAACTGCGAGGTGATGCGCTCAATATTTTCAGCTATGCTTGCCATTGCTTTATTGAGCATTTTTCTTGGCTTCTTTGTCGGCCAAGGTTTCGCCAAGGTTGGCTGCAAACACGTCCATCAGGGCAGTTTCGGTGATTGAGGCAATCTCAAAGTCGATCATGGTGTCTTTCATGCCTTCCATGAAGCTTTCGAGAGCCTGCTTGAAGTCGCCTGCTTGTACCAGAGAAAACGAGGCTGTTTTTTTCTCGGCAGCAGTTTTCTCGTCGATGGTAATCATGTTGATTTTCACCTTATACCAGCGGTCACCACCCTCTTTCCAAAAGATGTCGGCAAGATTCATTTTGCGCACGGCTGTCACCACAAATTCGCCCGAAATATAGGGTTCCATCTCTTCGGTGATGCGAGCTTCGGCCTCGGTAAACGATAGTGCATCTACGAGATAGGGCTCGGTCACTGTTTTCATTGCTCCTGTTTCAAGAGTCTTGTCATATTTTACTTTTGTTTCAAACCACTGCGACATAATGTGTTGTAATTTTAAATTCAGTTATTTTTTTAGATTCAAGAAAGTGTTGCTCTTGTTTTGAGCAACAGTTTTCTTTCTTTATTGCAAAGTTAGGCATTTTCTTTTTCTTTTAAATAGAATAGTAGAGCTAAAATCTTGCCATTTTCATGTGCACTTGCAAAACTTTGTGATCTTCACTAACTTTGTTGTGACAATTGTGAGTGATTTTTATAAAACAATCAAGGAAAAATCGCAGGGACTTTATAAGGAGAAGATGAGCAAGTTCATCTCATTTGCCGTTCCTGTTGCCACAGCCGATGAAGCCAAGGCTGTGGTGAAAGCCTATGCCAACGAGTATCATGATGCTCGCCACTGTTGTTGGGCCTATATGATAGGCACCCAGCGCGATTGCTATCTGTCGAGCGACAATGGCGAGCCATCGGGCACTGCGGGAAAACCCATATTGGGACAAATCAACTCGTTTCAACTCACCAATGTGGTGATTGTGGTGGTGCGATACTTTGGAGGCATCAAGTTGGGCACTCCGGGGCTCATAGCCGCCTATCGTGAAGCGGCTCGGCAAGCCATTTTAAATGCCGAAATATTGGAATGCCACGAGCAAAGCCAAGTGACCTTTCATTTCCCCTATTTGGGCATGAACGATGTGATGAAAATTGTGAAGAGTAGTGAGCTCAAAGTGCTTTGTCAACATTTTGATAACGATTGCTCCATGACTCTAGAATGTGATGCCGACATGATGCCACAACTCATGAAAAGGATAAAGGAAGTGGCAGGAGTGTTTATCGACGAGGATTAAACCCAAATCGTGCCTTGCAGTGGCTTGTGCCGTCAACATCTATCGACATGTGGCAGTCGAGTGCATCGCTATTGTCGAGATGAATGGTGGCATGGTCGCCATAGTGGGTTTCTTGGTTGAATGCCAGCTCCATGCGGTGCACATAGTGGTTGTCCATTTTTTCCATAGTGAAGCAGTTGAGCAGGTGCTCAAGGTAGCGCACAGTGTTCACGTGCCTGTTCACGTCGCAATCTACATAGCCAAAGGTGTAGGGAACAGATAGTCCGGTGGTCACCGTGTGGAGTCTGCCTTGTGGCTCAATGGGGCAGGGCTTGGCAAGCACATTGCTTTTCATGTAGTCGAGTTTTGAGATGTCGACGCCTTGCCTTGTTGCATAGTTGATCACCATCCACACAGTGCGGGCATAGCCTATCGCAATGCCATTTTCATCTTTTATTTCGAGGTTGCGCAACGAGAATCGTCGGTTATAGTCTTCAATCCATGTTGATAGGGAGTAGTTTTGATTCACTTGTGGGTAGCGTTGCATCTCGCAGGTTACTCGCGAGAGCACCCAACCTTGGTTGTCGGCGATGAGGCGCTCATAGCCCACTCCCCATGAGTTGGCATGCAGTGTTGCCATTTCAATGATGCGTGTCATGAGCAATGGCAATGGCATCTCTTGTTGTGGATTGCACTCGCTTGCCGATAGAAAATAGTGTTGTTCAAATAGCGAAGTCTTCATTGTGTGTGCCTACCTTTGGCTCAAAGGTAATCATTTTTAGGTATTTGAGAACTGATTTTGAGCTTTAAAGACTATCATTGCTCGAAAATAGCTAAATTTGCATTCTCATAAATTTTCAAGTGTAGTTATCACTTAATAAAACAATCAAGAAATGTTCAATTTTTTCAAGCATAAAAAAGAAAACACACAACTCTTTTATCACACCGATGTGCATTGCCACATTTTGCAGGGAGTTGACCATGGCTCGCAAAATGTGGGCGAGTCGTTGGCTATGCTCAAAGCGCAGATGGAGATGGGCATCAATCGAGTGATTCTCACCTCACACACCACTGCCGAAACTTTTGAAAACACTCCCGAAACTCTCACCGAGGCCTATCATGTGCTGTGTGAGGCAGTCAAGAACGAAGGACTTGATGTTGAACTTGAAGTGTCGTCGGAATATCGCATCGACGAATATTGGACCGAGATGTATGAGCAAGGCCGCATTTTGCCCATGCCCGGCAATTATATTTTGCTCGAAAATTCTTTTATTCAGGAGTTAATTTCTATCGACACACTCTTGTTTGACCTTCAATGCAAGGGCTATCACCCCATTTTGGCCCACCCTGAGCGTTATCGCTACTATCACCAGCGTCGTGAGCGATATAGCAAGTTGCATGCTTCGGGAGTGAAGTTTCAAGTCAATATTCTATCGCTGGCTGGCTACTTTGGTGGTGGTGCCCGTGAAAATGCAATGTGGCTCATCGACAACAACATGGTCGACATGTTGGGGAGCGACATGCACAACATGGAGCATGCTCGCATTATCAAAAACTATATTAATAGCAAAGGCTGGCGCAAGCTCTCTCAACGCTTAGAGGGCCACATTCTTAACGACATGGTGCGCTAAACTCCAATCCTCAGTTTTTTGCGGGTTCCCCCCCCCAGGTTGCATTATAGAATATTGATATTATCAATCTAAATGCTTGTATGATAGTAATGTATAGGCGATGCATGCATCGTCTCTCTCACAGCCTCAAAAAGTCTGAATACACACTGGTAAGGAGAAACGAAGACGATGCATCGTCTCTACCCACCGAGAAAATCCGCTGAACCCAAAAAAAATGATAAAGCCAAAGACTAACCAAAAATATGAGCTTATTGTGGCCTAATGACCGATTTAGAGGTAAATGCAGTGTCGTTGCCCTATTGCACAAGTAGCTGAAAAGGTGTTTCCTTGCCATCAACCATGTAGCTCCCTTGATAGCTCACTCCATTATATAGGCCAGCAAGAGTGCCCAAGAGCCGATTGTTGCTATTGTAGACCGACACGGTGAGGTTTTCGCCATCTTGAATGCCCAGCAAGTGCAATTTTCCTTGTTTTTGATTGTTGACAATAAACCCACCCGAGCCTTTCACGTTTTGCGCTTCTTTGAGATTGAGCACGAGCACCATGTGCTTGTTGCCCACTTCACCTGCCATGTTCACCACGCCGTTTTTTCTCACTCGATGTTGTGGAGTTGTGGGTTGCGAGGTCATGTTGTGCTGTCCCTCTTCGAGTTGTTGCCAAGGGTCGGCCCCCATCATCGAAGCCATCATGGCCTGCATGATGCTATCGGTTTGTTCCATTTCGGCCATGGCAGCTTGCATGAGGCTATCGGCCTGTGCCTGACTCATGTTGCCACTGCTCGTGATTGTGACATTGCTGCTGGAGTTGGGTTGTGTGCTTGTCACGTGATATTGCTGGGTGTGGGTGCTCACAGTTGAATGTTTAAACAGCCACATGACTGCCATGACGAGAATTAGGGCTACCGAGATGATAGCCATCACCACCGCCATGTTGTTTCTTTTCTTGGCAGGAGAAGTTATAGCATGATAGTGGGGTAGAGGCGGAGGCGTTGGGCCTGCAGGCTTAAGGTCATCGCGTTCCCATAGCTTTTTTTCACTTTCAAGGGGTGCATTAATTGCCGGCGTGCCACAATTAGGGCAAAACTTGGCATCATCGGCAATCATGTGCCCACAGTTGTTACATATTTTTTTCATCTTTCCTGTTTCAAAATTTGTTGGGCATAGTGGGCTATGAGCTGTGCGGTGGCATCAATGCCTAAAGTTGAGGTGTTGATGGCGAGATCATAGCTTTCGGCATTACCCCATTTTTTGTCGGTATAGAAATTATAGTATTCGGCTCTCAGTTTGTTGTATTTTTCGGCCATCTCTTGTGCCTCTTTGGGGGTAGAAGCATCGCCTCGGGCAATGATGCGGGTCACGCGGTCACCAAGCGATGCATGCAAAAACACGCTCAACACACGGCACTGATTGCGCAAAATATAGTCGGCCGTGCGCCCCACAATCACGCATGATCCTCGCTTGGCAAGTTGTGCTATCACCCTGCTTTGTGCACAATACATGCTATCATCGCTCAATGGTGTGTCGGGCATTAAATAGGCTCCTGCGCTGTAGCCCAAGTGAAAGGGAAACATGGTAGCAAAGAAGTTGGGGCTGCGTTCATCTGCAGCTTCAAAAAAATCTTGATTCACTCCACTCGATTTTGACGCTTCGCTGAGCAATTCTTTGTCGTAGTAGGCAATGTTGAGCAATTGAGCCACAGCTTTGCCAATTTCTCGGCCTCCACAGCCAAATTGTCGCCCAATGGCGATGACAAATGTATTTTGTTTTTGCATCATTACTTTTGTGAGATTTTATTTTGCTTCGTTTTCCTTATTTTGGGTTGAAGATGTTTCTTGTGAAGAGGGCATGAGCTGATTTTCACCATTAATGCAAAATTGATTGATGGTGAAGCTATTGCTCGATGAGCTCCACATGGCATTGAGCCGAGTGCCCCCATAGCTAATGGGGTCGACCACATATTCAAACACATGCTCAAATTGGGTTTTGCCTTGACAGCCTTCCACAATCTTCTTCATCAACTGCTTGTTGCTTTTCTCTTGTATCACAAAGTAGCAGTTTCCCACCTTGATGTTTCCCAAAAAAGTTTTGCGCTCTTGTGGGCTACTCTCCATCACATCGCTTGAAACCACTTGTAGGGCAATGTCGCCACTCGGTTGCCACTCAAGCGTGAGCCAAAAAGTGTTGCTTTCATAGTTGGTGCTTGCAATTTGCTCAAGCAATGTGAGTGTGGCTTGCGCCAGTGGGCCATATTCTCCAGTGCCATTGAGTTGCAGGTTCTTGAGCTTCATCACATCGGTTTTGTCGGGCAGTTGCGAGGTTTGGCTGCGAGTGATGTGTTTTGTCACGAGCACAACATTTTTGTCACTTGCTATCGCCGTGCTGGCAAGTGCAACGATGAGCAGTAGTGCAATTGCTATTTTTTTCATTGTTCACAATTATATTTACTACTAAATTAATGCTTTCTATTCAAAATGCAGTATTAATTTTTCTTAAACCCCAATCGGTCATTAGGTTTCTTTGTTTTTGTCAAATTATTTTGAGTA
>CAMYCE010000049.1 GCA_947254205.1 uncultured Prevotellaceae bacterium | reverse complement strand
CATACTTGTCATTAAGAGAATTAAAGGGGAGTGAAGAGAAGTGAGAGGGACGATAGGGGGTGTCCCTCCTCATGCCCCTTCTTTTAGTCCCACAGATTTCACGGAATTTTAAGAAAGATAATCAACAAATTTAACGAATTTAACGAAGGGGATTGATGGGGAAGTGAGAGGAACGATAGGGGGTGTTTCCTCCTCATTCTCACTTCTTTTAGTCCCACGGATTTCACGGAATTTTAAGGACGCATCTCATTCTGCCCCCAATCCTATTGTCTTTTCACTCCCTTTCAATTCCCTTTCACTTTCCGTTCACACCCCTTTCACTCGCCCCAAAAATTCCGTTGTTTTATGCCCATGTTGGGTTGCAAAAGTTTTTGGTTTTCTTGTAAAAGTCAATGCAATCGAGTTTCTTTGTAGAAAAGAATCAACTCGCAAAAAGATGAAAGATGAATAAGAAAAGATTTTTAAGTGCATTTTCGATGATTGTATTGTGCTTGTGGCTCACATCAAGTGTGGTTGCTCGTGAACTACAACATAGCGACAAAGCACTGCGCAGCTGCTGGCAACGCCAAGTGTGTGCTCCAATGGAGATGGACATGCCACTTGAAAAGTGGACCACATGCGACATCGATGGCGACGGACATGCCGAGGTGCTCATGAATGGCGGAGGCATGAATGCCGTGTTTCTTGTCTCACCAAGAGGCTTCACTCTTGTGGCCAAGAGTTTTGGAGAATATGAAAGCATCAAGAGTAGTGCCGATGGCTATGTAGTTTACACCCAACAGAGTGGGCGTAGCGCACAAGAATGGGTGAAGCAATACTTTCGCCTCAAGAAAAGCCGCCTTGCATGGACCTTGGAATGCCGAGCCGAGCTGGACGAGAATGAGGAAAACCTCAAGGTGACCCACAAGGTGAACGGCAAGCCCATTGCCCGCAAATCGTTGCAACGCTACTTGCCCAAAAAGGCTCTCAAGCCCCTTTTTGAAAACAAGAATTGGAATTTTATGGCAGAGGTGGAGTAATAGTTTTTTTAGGGTTTATTTTTTCATTACGACTACACTCTATCTTATTCTGCTATGGAATAAATATTAAATTCCATCTTTTCAGGATCAGCCTTTAACCCAAATCGGTCATTAGGTTTCTTTGTTTTTGTCAAATTATTTTGAGTAATTTTTGATTGATTTTGAGGGCGTTTAGCGGGCTAAACAACCGAAAAAGCAGTCAAAAAGAACCAAAATAAATGATAAAGGCAAGGAAAAGCCTAAGATATTTTCTTATTGCGACCTAATGACCGATTGGGGTTTAATTTCTTTACATCTACAATGTTGCAGGTAAATTGGTCAAAGAAATTACCGCACAGCCATCTCAAACCATAGACATGAGTGGGCATGCACAAGGAGTTTATTTTGTGAAATGCGCCAATGTGCTTTGCAAGCAACTCATCAAGTAAAAACAAAACTTATAGAGCAACAACATTTCGTTGATTGATATTTTCAGTTACAGAATTGCTGTAAAAAAAATATATCTATCGGGATATATCTAATCCAAAAAGAACCGACTTCAAAGCCACGCCGGGCCCCGAAGTCGGTTCTTCATTTATCGACAAGTTGTTCTTGACTCAATCAAGAAAACTTGGTTTAGTGCATCTCCTTGGAGATTGCAGTGGTGCCATTGATGTGGGTAGTGACCACAATGTTCAATCCTTCAAAGGGTTGAGCACTTGTCATGCCCATGGCGTTGATGTAGTGCACGCTCTTCACAGCCTTGGCTGTAGAAACAGCATCGACAGCAGTAGCTTCGGGCAGGTCGAAGGGGAAAGTGAGCTGGGCATAGTAGTGCATGCCACGGTCGAGAGACTTTGCCTTGTCATACATCACCCACTCACCAAAGTGCAGGGTGCGACCTTCGGCATTGTCGGCAATGAGCGAGCCCTCCTTGGGAGTGCCGGCTCTATCGCCTGCGGTGTGCATGGGATAAATTCCAAAATTGTTTTTCTTTTTCTTGAACACAATTTGATTTTCATCGACCAGCCATTGAGTTGCAGGACGAGTGATCTTGACCATTGAAGGCTGTGCACCCCAGTTGTAAACTGTGATTTCTTGCCCATCAAGTTCGGCATACACGGGTGTGGAGACATCTTCACCTTTCACCAAATTCACATAGTCGTCGTCATAGTTCATGATGCCATATTTCATCTCACAATTGGTGGCAGTGAAACGTGTGGTGAGGTCGGTGGCGTAGATAGTTCCCTTGTTGACCGTGAGCGATGTGTTCACTCTCACCAGGTTCCATGCATTGATAGTGAGCGACTTGCCATCGGTTTTACCAGTCACAAAAGTTCCTTTAAACTCGGCCGGAGTTTTGCCTTTGGCTTCGGCCGAAACAAGCACAAAAGGCTCACCTGTCTCGGGGTCGGTGTCGCAAGTTTGTGGTGCAAATTTCACCTCACCAGTTGCCCAGTCAACAGTGGCTCTCACAATTGAGCCGGTGCTCATGAAATTGTTGATGGCAATCAACTTGGTGTCGTTGTTCACATATTCCATTGTCATTTGGTTGCTGTGCACAAATGCTCCGTCAACAGCGTTGTCGATTTGAAGGTTCATTTTGGCAAGCTCTTCGGGGGTGGGTGCAGTAATCGCTTGTGCCACCACTCCACAGGCCAATGTGGCCATTAAGAGAAGTTGTTTTTTCATTTTCTTTTAGTTTTATTTGTTGATGTTATTTGTTGATATAGACTTTGGTAGCTGTCACCTTGCCATTGCTCCACAATTGCTTCACGATATAGAAGCCCGAAGCCTCAATCTCGCCCTGCAACTGCTGTCCACTCAAGTTATAGTAGGTGGTGCTCACGGGCACTTCACTTGCCACAACATGATTGATTGCACTTGCCACAAACTCGGTAACCTTCCAGCCCTTAGCTTCGGCATCGGCACGCTTCACTTTGCCTGTTGCACTACAGCTATATTTGAGTTCACGCCCCCAATCACGGTTGTTGTCGTCGATTTTCACGCCCGACACATCTTGCAATTGTGCAATAATGGCATCGATAGTGGCATCGCTCATGGGATTGTGTTGAATCGACAAGCCTTGCACACCAGGGTTCACACTCAAGTCAAGCGAGGTGAGTTGGTTGTGCTCGGCTGCAATGCGTTGAATCACGGTATTGCTCTTGAGGTCGAGCGAGGCAATTTTGTTGCTGTTGCATTCAAGCCAATAGAGATATTTATTGCTCTTGAGGTCGAGCGAAGTGAGGTTATTGTGGTCGACCTTGAGCCAGCTCAAATAGGGAGCCTTTGACACATCGACTTGAGAGAGCTGGTTGTGTGCCAGCTTCACTTGCGAGAGTCGGGTGTTGTTGTCGAGATTCACAGCAGTGAGCTTGTTGTTATCGGCCAGCAAGCGCGACAAGTTGGCGAGTGTAGAAGTGTTGAGCTCGGCAATTTGGTTGTTGCTGATGTTCAGATATTGCACGCCCGTGTTGGCAGTGAGGTCAAGCTCCTTGAGTTGGTTGTCATAGAGATACACCCCTTGGAGCGTGGTGTTGGCTCCAAGCTTGATTTTGCTGAGCTTGTTGCCCGACAGGCTCAAAGTTTTGAGGTTCAAGCACATTTCAGGATTGATGCCGGTGAGCGCATTGTCATAGGCATAAAGCTCATTGAGTGCGTCCATGCCAGTGAGGTCGAGCTGGGTGAGTTGGTTTTCGGCACAGCTCAATCGGTCGAGCCCGTTCAAGCCTGCCACATCAAGTTGCTTGATGAGGTTGTTGCCACACTTAATTTCATAGAGAGTTTTGTGCTTGGGCAAGAGCAAATCGGTCACCTTGTTGTCGCTCACATCAACCTTCGACAAGCTTGGCATAGCCGAGCAATCAACCTTGCCTGCAATGGCATTGTTGTGCACGTCGAGCACACGCAGAGCCACATTAGCAGTCACGTCGATAGAAGTGAGTCGATTATCCTCGGCATAAATGCCTGTGAGATTCACATTGTTTTTAACATTCAGTGTTTTGATGTTGTTGCCTCCCACATGCACTTGTTGCAGCAACTTGGCATTGTCGATGTTGATGGCATTGAGTTTTTGTTGCTTAGCTTTCACAATGAGCACCGAGTCGCCATACACTTTCACAACTTTGCCTTTCAACGTCTCGGTGTAGTAGCTTGCAGTCGAGTATTCCTTGAGCACACCATCGCCCCAATCGACCTTGAACACATAGCCCTTGTTACCTCCCACGCCCAGACACACTTTCTCGCCGGCCTTGGCATAGGTGAGCACAATGCTGGCTTTGGGGGCTGTGGATTGCGACTCATAGGCACCCACATCAATGCTCTCGCCAGCCACACGGGCATTGCCGGCAATGTCGGTTGGCTCTTCAAAACCAGTTGCAACCGTGCCGGCATCGATAAACTCGCTACCGGCTGCAAGCGACCAATTCATGGTAGAGAGTGAGAGCGAATCGGTGGCATTGGTTGCAACACCTGTGAATGTCGATGGCTTCACAAAGTTGCTTGCTGCTGCATTGGGGTTGCCAATGGTGTTCAAAACATTGGCCTTGAGCTCTTGTTTTTGAGCAAAGAAGCCAATATTGGCAGTGTCGGCATCGTTGCGCAACTTGTTGTTTTGCACGGTGCAATTCACAATTTTACCACCACACAGGTAGATGCCAGCACCGCGAAACGAGTAGTTGTTATATACAACCGAACCCATCACATTGCCCTCAAGGTTGAAGATTCCACCACCTTGGCCACCCATGTCGGGACCAAAATCTTCGGCATCGGCATAGCAGTTATAAATTTTGGCATGCTTGATTGTGCCCGTGTTGAAGATGCCACCGCCTTTGAGACCCGAACAGTCGCTCACGGTAGCGCCACTCACCATGCCACCACTATTGAAGATGGCACCGCCGCTACCGGCATAGCAACGAGTGAAGGTGCAATTGGAGATTGTGGCTTTGTCGCCATAGATAGCACCACCGGCATCTTCGCCCACACAATCGATAAATTCACAATTTTGAACAGTAGCGTTTTTCACATACACAGCACCGCCCACTCCATTACCATAGCTTGAATGGCTGTAGTTGGAATCGAAGTAGCAATCACTAATCGAGGCACTGCCTGCTCCATTCAAAAAGACTGCTCCGCCATAGGTGTTGCTGTCTTCAATGGATTGACCAGTGAAATAGGCCGAATTTTTGACTACTCGACAAGCCTTGAGCGACACATTGCCTTGGGCATAAAGAGCACCTCCGGCCGCTTTCACCTTCCACACGTTGGCGTTGCCTCCCGTGAGCGTGAAACCATTGATTTCGGTGTGAGTCTTAATCACATCGGCCGCATAGAGCACATGAGTGCTGTTGAAGGCTGTGCCCGGCACCTGATTGTCAACGGTTTCCCACACAAAGCGATAGGAAGTGGCATCGGCAATCTTGCGTCGCCACACATCGGGTTCCTCATCGTCGGCATTGAGCACGGTTTCATTGACAAAATCATAGGGCTTGCCTGTGGCCTTGAGCTGGCGAGCCTCTTTGGAGGTTTCATTGCCCGCAAAACCACCATAAAGCGACACTCCATCTTTCAAGAAAAAAGTTTCGCTGGTGATTTTCTTTGGGTTAATGAGCGAATCGGGGCGATAACTGCCTGCCGCCACCCACACTTCGTCGCCTGCCACACTGGCATTGATAGCTGCTTGCAAGTTGCCTGTGGATTTTGCCCAAGAGCTACCATCACCCGTGCCCGAAGGCGACACATAGCGCACCACAGCACTGGCCGAAGGTGCCGTCATGATGGCCAAAGAGCCCATCACAACAATTGAGGTGAAGAATTTCTTCATAACAGTGATAATAATAATGATATTAAGTTAATATATAATGATTACATGAATAGGAGAAGCAAATAAAATCAAAAAAATGAAATTAAAAATCAGAAGCAACAAATTTATCAATTAAAATCAAGACTCACAAACTTTTTAAAAAAACTATCTTTAATAGGTGAAAAATAGTCGATCAAGAAAAAAATGGCTACCTTAATTAAATAAAACTAAGAAGCAAGAACAATCAATTCATAAATCAAGCAAAAAGCCGTGAAACAAAGCAATGGGACAGCAATCGCAACTCAGAATAAAAAAAATGTCAAAAAAGACAATAAAAAGGAGAATTCAACTGCTTTTTACATTTTTTTAAGATATAAATTACTAAATTTGTAGCCTACATTTCGGTCAACAATGGCAAAAAGAAATGTGGATAGTTTATAACATCAAACTATAACGCACATAAACGATGAAGCTACTTCAAGCTAAACTGGCAAAATATGATGAGCCTCAAAAGGCTCAAGCCATGGGCATCTATCCCTATTTTAGAGCAATTTCAAGTGAACAAGACACCGAAGTGATCATGAATGGAAAAAAGGTGCTCATGTTTGGTTCCAACTGCTACACTGGTCTTGTCAACGACAAGCGAGTGCATCAAGCCGCCATCGAAGCCACTCAAAAATATGGCACTGGCTGCGCTGGCTCCCCCTTCTTGAATGGAACTCTCGACATTCACAAAGATCTCGAAAAAAAGCTCGCCGACTACATACACAAGGAAGATGCCATGATCTATTCAACAGGTTTTGAAGTGAACTTGGGTGTGGTGTCGACCCTCACAGGGCGCGAAGACTACATCTTGTGGGACGAGCAAGACCACGCCTCTATCATTGAGGGCCGCCGATTGTCGTTTTCCAACTCGCTCAAATACAAGCACAACGACATGGCATCGCTTGAAAAGCAGTTGCAAAAGTGTGCCCCCGACCGCGTGAAGCTCATCGTGACCGATGGTGTGTTCTCGATGGAAGGCGACGTGTGCAACTTGCCCGATATTGTAGACCTTGCCCAGAAATACAATGCCAACATCATGGTCGATGAGGCTCATGGCATAGGTGTGTTTGGCGAGGGTGGCCGTGGCGTGTGTCACCACTTTGGCCTTGAAGATGAGGTTGACCTCATCATGGGCACCTTCAGCAAGTCGTTTGCCTCGCTGGGCGGTTTCATTGCTACCGATGCTTGCATCACCAACTACTTGCGTCATCACTCACGCTCCTATATTTTCACTGCCAGCATCACTCCTGCTTCAACAGCCGCTGTGAGCAAAGCTCTCGACATTATGGTGGCCGAGCCTGAGCGTCAAGAACACCTGTGGGAAATCACCCACTATGCCATGAAGGGATTTCGCGAAATGGGCTGTGAGATTGGACACACCGAAACTCCCATTATTCCCCTGTTTATTCGCGACAACAACAAAACATTTGCCATCACCCGCGACTTGCTCAACGAGGGCATTTTTGTGAACCCCGTGGTATCGCCGGCCGTGGCTCCCGCCGACACGCTCATACGGTTCAGCCTCATGGCCTCACACACCCACGAGCAAGTGACCTTTGCACTCGAAACCATTCAAAGGGTGTTCCGCAAATATGGCATTGTAGAATAAAGCAACCCCATCTTTCTCTACCCTCCCCTCTAAAAAAACACTCAACCGCCGTGTAGCCCCCAAGGGCTCTTGGCGGTTGCTTCATTCACAAGGGCTATAACTCGTGAAAAGTTGTGTGGCAATGGGCTTTTGGGCAGGAAAATTCGGTAAAAAAAGTTGCATAAGAGAAAAAAAAATCTTCTCTCCTAAAAAAAAATGTAGAAACGCTTGCTTCATTGTTTTTTTTACTAATTTCGCACCATGATTAATGAACCAAGACTTTTGGAACAATAAGCTATGATTTATAAATTTCTTGTGGGCTCGGAAGAGTCTGAAAATTTCAAACTCGAAATCGCGATAGATTCCGGAGACACGTTTTTGCGGTTAAGAAACGTGATTCTTGATGCGGTGGGTTACGACAAAGAGCAAATGGATTCATTCTATTTGTGCAACAACGATTGGCAAAAAGAAAAAGAGGTTACCTACATGGATATGGGTTCGGAATCAGACGAAGATGTGTGGATCATGGAAGACACACCTCTCGACGAGTTGCTCGAAGACGAAGGGCAAAAACTCAAATTTGTGTTTGACTACATGACCGAGCGCTACTTCTTCATGAAACTCAAAGAAACCATTCCAGGAAAAAGCTTGCACGATCCCTTGTGCACCCGCAAAGAGGGCAAAGCCCCTCAAGAGGTGACCGAGATGGAGTTTTTTGAGAAACCCAAAACCAAAGCAGCGGAACCAAGCATTGAAGAATTGGGAGAAGATTTCTATGGCGATGAGTCGTTTAACGAAGACGAGCTCACCGATCTCGATTCATTTGAAGGCGAAAATCTCGATTAAGTCAAGTCTCCCCCTACCTCACAAAAAAACAACACCCCAACTAAACCTATAGTTGAGAAGCATCAACTCTCAACATGTTTAGTTGGTATTTTTTTCCCCCTTCTAAAAAATGAATGTGACACATTGAGGGCTTTTACTTGCCACGTTCACGCTCGGCTTTGAGGTCGATGCGCTTGAGCACTATCACAATGGCGCCTTTGTGATCGAGCAATGCCATCTCGCTATCGTTGATTTTCTTGCACGACACAGCTTCTTCCATGTTGATGAGCATTTGAGTTTCGGTGTTGATGTCGTCGCATTGGTTGTGCGACGACTTGAGGTCTTCAAATTCCACGTCAAATTCCTTGCGAGGATCAATCTTCACAATGCCATTGATAATATTGCACTTGGTGAGGGCATTCACGGTGAGCATTTGCACGTCAATCACCACTCTCACATTGCGCTCACTCACATTGGTGCCTCCCATCTCTTTCACAAGCCATGCTCCATTCAAGAAGTCAAGATTTTGACGACGCAACACCATCACCACGATGCCCTTAGCATTTTTGAGATTGAGATATTCCACATTATAGAGTGATGTCACGCTATAGGCTTGCACCTCGGCCAAAGCCTTCATGATGGTGCGCTCGGGCGTGGTGCCATGACAGCTCATGCGCGTTGAGATGATGTTGTTGAAGCTTATATTGCTTCCCTGCAATGCGAAACCACCATTAATGGAATTGCATCCATTATTGCCATATATTTTGTCGCCATTGAAATCAAGATAAATATAGGGACGCTCTTGGGTGAACACTTCTTTTTTGCGCACCTCTATAATAGTCCATTCACCATATAGTTGCTTGGCAGGTTGAGTGATAACCACAGGCTTGGGCAACTCTTGAGGGGTTGCCTGCTCGATAGTGACCACTTGCTTTTCATATTTTTTATTTTTCTTCCATGCGTGGGCATTGGGCGACACAGCCAACATAGCCAACAGCACCGAGAAAACCACAATCTTCCTCATGGGCATCATTTTGCATTAAACTAACGAAAATATTGCTCAAATTTCGGAATTTTGCACGAAACCAGCAAATTTGCCTCCTCCTTTTCTAAAATTATCGCAAAGAAATGAGCCACTTAGCAAGTGGCAGACTGCAATTAAATGGAAAAACAATCGTATCTTTGCACCACCAAAAGCCCTCTACCGGGCAAGAGCACGGCTCCACACGACTTTTTGAGAAGAGGATAATTGAACGCGATGAGTGTACACGACAATAAAGGCAAAAATAACCGACACATTGAAGGGCAATGGCTCCCCACCACCAACAAGGAAATCGAACACTTGGGCTGGGATCATGTTGATGTGATCTTGTTTAGCGGTGATGCCTATATCGATCACCCCTCGATGGGAGCAGCCGTGATTGGTCGTGTGCTTGAGGCACATGGATTTAATGTTGCCATTGTGCCTCAGCCCAACTGGCGCGACGACCTGCGCGATTTCAAGAAACTGGGGGCGCCACGGTTGTTTTTTGGCGTGAGCCCGGGGGCCATGGACTCGATGGTGAATCACTACACCGCCAATCGTCGCCGTCGCAGCGATGATGCCTACACGCCCGATGGCAGGGCCGGAGCACGCCCCGACTATCCCACCATTGTGTATAGCAACATTTTGAAAGAGCTGTTTCCCGATGTGCCGGTAGTGGTGGGAGGCATCGAAGCCTCGTTGCGCCGTGTGGCCCACTACGACTATTGGCAAGATCGCCTGCGCCCTTCAATTCTTGCCGATTGCCGTGCCGACATGCTGGTGTATGGCATGGGCGAGAACACACTGGTCGATATTGCTCAAGCCCTCAAAAGTGGCAAGCGCATTGAAACCCTCACCAACATACCGCAAACTGTGGTGCGTGCCCGACTCAATGAAATCCCCACCGAGGGCGACGATGTGGTGCTACACCCCTATGAGGCATGCCTTGCCAATCCCAAGTTGCAAGCCCAAAACTTCAAAACAGTGGAAGTGGAGTCGAACTTGTGGCACGGCCACAACCTGTGGCAGGCAACGGGCGACATAGCCATCAAGGTGAATCGCACCAACCCTCCCATGACCACACAGGAAATTGATGCCTCGTTTGACTTGCCCTATACTCGCCTGCCCCACCCTCGCTACAAAAACAAGCGCATTCCTGCCTATGAGATGATTAGGCACTCTATCAACATGCACCGTGGGTGCTTTGGGGGGTGTGCCTTTTGCACCATCAGTGCCCATCAAGGCAAGTTCATTGCCTCGCGAAGTAAAGAGTCGATTATGCGCGAAGTGAAACAAGTGGTGCAGATGGAAGATTTCAAGGGCTACATTAGCGACCTGGGGGGGCCAAGTGCCAACATGTATGGCATGCACGGGCGAGACCTTGAGCGTTGCCAGCGTTGTGCGCGCCCTTCGTGCCTGTTTCCCAAGCCTTGCAGCAACCTCAACACCAGCCATGCACAGTTGCTCGACATCTATCATGCTGTCGATGCCTTGCCACAGGTGAAAAAATCGTTTATTGGCAGTGGTGTGCGCTACGACCTGTCGATGCACAAAACCGGCGACGAGAAAATTGACAAAATCAATGCACAGTTCAACGAAGAGCTCATCAGGTTGCATGTGTCGGGGCGCCTCAAAGTAGCCCCCGAAAACACCAGCAAGGCGGTGCTCGATGTGATGCGCAAACCCTCATTTGAACTCTTCTACAAGTTTAAGGCGATATTTGACCGCATCAACGAGAAATACAAACTCAAGCAGCAAATTATTCCCTACTTCATCTCGTCACACCCCGGCTGCACCGAAGAAGACATGGCCGAGCTGGCTGCCCTCACCAAGGAGCTTGACTTTCACCTTGAGCAGGTGCAAGACTTCACCCCTACACCCATGACGGTATCGACCGAGATTTTTTATAGTGGCTATCACCCCTACACCCTGCAACCCCTCTACACGGCTCATTCCAAAGACGAGAAACTGGCACAACGCAAGTATTTCTTTTGGTATGAAAAAGATTACAAGCGCGACATCTTCAACTCGTTGCACAAGATGCACCGCTCCGACTTGCTGACACGGCTCTACCCTCATGGCGTGGCAGGTGTGCCCGGACAAGGCCATGCACGCAGTTCAAGGGCCACTACCGCTCCACAACACCCCAAGGTTGAGATGGCCACCTATGGCCACAATCGCAAGTTCTTGCCCAACCCCAACACAGGCCAGCAACAACCCACCGGCAAGTCTACTAAGATAAGTCGCCGTCGCAAATAAAGCAATTGTCACACACACACACACACCCAACAAGCAACTCAAAAAAAATGAATCGAGATCAACACACAGGGAAAAAGACACACGAAGAAAAACGCATGGCCATTGTGCTTGCCCTCTCGGCAGTGACCATGTTGCTCGAAGTGGGCATTGGCTGGTTTGCTGGTTCAATGGCACTGCTTGCCGATGGCATCCACATGGCAGCTCATGTGGTGGTGATTGGGGTGGCACTGGGCGCCTATGTGCTGGTGCGTCGCCTGCAACGCAAGAGAGACAACCCCTACAATTGCAACAAAATATTGAACCTTGCTGCCTACACCAGTGGCATCATGTTGCTACTGTTTGCTCTATTCATTGTGAGCGAAACGCTCGAACGTGGCATGGGGCACGCCCACAACCTCAAGTTCAACGAAGCCATCACCGTGGCCATCATTGGCCTCGTGGTCAATGGACTGAGTGCTACCATGCTGCACAACAAGCATGGGCATGACCTCAACCAACACTCGGCCTACTTGCATGTGCTTGCCGACACGCTCACAAGCACCGGCACCATCGTGGCTCTACTGGCCGCCAAGCTGTGGGGCATCACATGGCTCGACTCGCTGGTGGCCATCGTGTGTGCCATCATCATCATGCGCTGGGCTGTGGGGTTGCTCAAGCGCACTGCGCGTTCACTTGCCTGCAATGCCGATGACAAGGTAGCTTGATTGCATTCTACTCCACATTCACCTCAATATTGGGATTGATTGAGCGAAGTTGGGCGATAAATTCATCTTGACGTCGAGGCGAAATCACCAGTGGCAACTTGGGGCTCGAAAAGCGCAACTCGAGGCGATGAAGCGACGCGGCAGGCGAGGCCAGCAAGGTGTGAGAAGACGACACACTCAACAACTTGTTGAGGTCGTAAACATTGGTAAACACATTTTTCACCACAAGCTTGTGGCCCACAATCTCATAGCGTATCATAAACAAGAGGTAGCTCATGAACAGCAATATGGCCACAATCACAATGGCACCCCCCAAAACAAAATCAAAACCGAGCGGAATGGCACCAGCCAACACACTGCCATAGCAAATGGCCGCCAACCACACACTCACCCTTGACCTATAAACCGTTTTTTTCATCACCACAAAGATAAACTCTCAATCTCTATCAATCAACCGTTTATAAACTTAAATTGAAAAAAACTTGAAAAAACTTGTTTTAATTTAGGCTATATTTGCGTCTATCTATTGAACAACGACAACAAAAATCAGAGATGGAGGATACCGCCTTTGCCCACATAGCATCGCGACTGCGCCAAAAAGCCATGACCACGGCACGAAGCTGTGGGCTTGACGAAATGCAGGCCGACGACATGGCACAAGATGCTATGCTCAAGCTGTGGAACATGCGCGAAAATCTCGACCGCTACCGCTCGCTCGAAGCTCTCACCGTGGTCGTCACGCGCCACCTCATCGCCGACAGCAGGCGCCAAGAGCAGCCCTCAAGCATGCCCGACGACATGGCCTATCGGCTACCGGCAACGGGCAACACGCCACAAGAAGAACTTGAAGACGTTGAAAACGACTTGTGGCTCCAACAGCAACTCGCCTTGCTGCCCAACAAGCAACAAGAAGTGTTGAGAATGCGACAAGTGGAGCATCGCGAATACGACGAAATAGCCCAAATCTTGGGCATCAACCTCACGTCGGCGCGCACTTTGCTTGCCCGAGCAAGAAAAAGTTTATTAGAAAATTTCAAACACCGCATGCAACAATCATGAACGAGAAACAACATATTCAGCAACTACTCGACCTTTTCATCGGTGGCGAGAGCACCCTTGCCCAAGAGCAAGAGCTTGCCCAATATTTTGCCACCCACGAGGTCGACAAAGAGTGGGAGCCGGTGAAGGCAATGTTTGCCTACTTTGATGAAGGCATGCCCCAGCTCGATGCAGTGCCACAACAACCTGCGACCAAGAAAAAGCCTGTGATTGCTGTGTGGACACGATGGGTTGCCGCTGCCGTGATTGCTGCAATGGGCATCACCATGGGCTTTCGCTACAGCAACACACCCACTGCTCAACAGCCGGCCCCAATGCCTGCCATAGCCGAGGTCTCCACGGCAAGCCCGCAAGCCAACGAGCCCCATGCCACCACCACTGCAAGCACCACACAACCCACAATGCAAGATGTGGCAGCCCTGCACAACAATACGCACCCGGCACAGCCCTTGCAAGAGCCCACCACTATCAAGCACATTAAAGACAAGGTGAAGACATTGCAACAAGCCCATGCTATCACCCAAGCCGAAGTTGAGCTGGAAATGGCTATGATGCAAGATGCCGCTATCGAAAAAGAAATTGAGCGTCAATTGGAACTCGACAAAATGCAATTTGCCCTGCAACAGCTGCAATGCACCCCCATGCCCAAGATGGAGGGCGAAATCAAAGAAAAATAATATTCATTACTATACACAATAAAGCATATTGAAAATGAAAACAATGAAAACTCTCTCGCTCATTGCCACATTCTTTATTATGACAATGACGGCTCATGCCCAACCCAATGTGAAGGCGGCATTCAACCAACTTAAAGAGTCGGAAAACATCGAAAAATCGCGTCATTCCAACCAAGTTAAAAACGGAAAAATAGAATGCTCGATGGAGGAATATCGCTTCTCTATCAAGAAAAACGATGCCCATTTCAAGCAACTGCTCAAGGCTTTTCAACAAGATGCCAACCTCTCCTACTCCTATATTGCCCACGATGGCAAAAAAGATAAAAAAGAGGGCTATCTCATTTATGACGACAAAAACAACACTACCACTGTAGTGGGAAACGATGCCTCGCTAAACTATCGACTCATGTGTGTGATGGACAAGGAAACGAGCAACGATAACTACCGCTACTGCTATGCTGTGGAATGGAACGAGCCCACAGGCAATAACATTGAAGGCCGGCTCATCAAAACCTACATGCCACGCCCCGGCAAGCCAACAGCTAAGAAGTCGCAAAAAAAGAAAGGAAACATCACAATTCCTCAAGTACACATCAACGGGCTCGAAGGGCTCGAAGGGCTCGACTCGCTCACTCGCGACAAAGTGCTCGATGCCCTCGATCTTGAAAACAGCATGGGCGACATTTGGATCTATACTGCCGACAACAAAGAAGAAACCCAACTCACCGAAGAAAGATTCTTGAGCAAGTTCAACTTCTATATCACCCGATTCAAGCAGCAGGCCAAGAAAGTGAACTCCACACTCCCCTCAACCTATGCCACCAAACTATTGAGCCTATGCAAAGACGCCCAAAAGCTCAACTTGAGCGACAACATGCACAAACTGTGCATCGAGAGCCTCAAAGAATTGCAAAACGTCACCGCCGACAAGTTTGCCAAGGGCATTCTCGAAGAAGCCATCATTAAACTCAAATAGCACATTAAATATTGATTGAAGAACAAAATGGATTTTTCAATGCGAGACACCATCGCTGCGAAAAATCCATTTTTGTTTTTATAAAAGCTCAAGTCCACAAAAGTTGTAAAAATTTGGGCTTATCTCAAAAAAGTGTAACTTTGTGTTTAAGAAGAATCACACCATGACTACAGCTATCTACACCCTCATGAGCACGGTTTAACCCAAATCGGTCATTAGGTTTCTTTGTTTTTGTCAATTTATTTTGAGTAATTTTTGATTGATTTTGAGGGCGTTTAGCGGGCTAAACA
>CAMYCE010000048.1 GCA_947254205.1 uncultured Prevotellaceae bacterium | reverse complement strand
GGCAAGGAAAAGCCTAAGATATTTTCTTATTGCGACCTAATGACCGATTGGGGTTGAAATGAAACGGAGTGTTTTTTTTGATTAGCCTATGCAATCAAGCCCTGGCATCGTTGCGAGAAACCAGGGCTTGTGTGTAGAGGTCTACTCGTTGACTTTTACACACAACCATGTGTGAAATAGTCAATAGGGCTTGGTGTGAGTTTTTTTATTTAATGCCAAGCTCTGCTTTCACCTTGGCGGTAATGTCTTCAACTTGTGTGCCACGATACAAGAGCACCGAAGCATCATAGATGCCGGCATATCCGCCCTTGGCTCCCACAGCTTGAATGGCATTCATCAATTTTTGTTGAATGGGGGCCATCAAGGTTTCTTGTTGCTTTTGCAAGTCGGACGAGGCTTGTTGTTGGAAATTTTGCATGCGCACTTGCAAGTCTTGCAATTCTTTCACTTTGGCATCGGTGTTTGATTTAGCCTTTTCAAGAGCTTCAAGTTCCGAGAGCTTTTTGGTGTATTCGTCTTGCAGGGTCTTGGCTTGGGCCTGATATTTGTCGTTGGCTGTTTTCAATGTGTTTTGAGCTGTAGCCACATCGGGCATCACATTCATGATTTCGCCAGGATTAACTGAGCCAAATTTCAAGGCCTGAGCCGAGAGCATCATGGGGGCAGCAACGAGCACTGCAAGTAAAATTTTCTTGAACATAGTCACTTAAAATTATTTATTTTTTTGATGTTATTAATTTGTCGTTAGGATATCAAAGAGGGGAGCATTAGTAGCCCAGTTTTTCAATCACGAGGTCGGTCACGTCGATGCGAGGCGACACATACATGGCCCCTTGAATGCTGGCGCGATCAAAGATCACTTGATAGCCACGCTCTTCACACACCTTTTTGCAAGCGTTGTAGATGTCGTCTTGAATGGGCTTGATGAGCGATTGCTGTTTCTTGAAAAGCTCGCCTTGAGGACCAAAATATTTATATTTGAGCTGTGAGGCTTCTTTTTCTTTGGCCACCACTTCGGCTTCTTTTTTCTTCTTTTGCTCATCGGTGAGAAACACCATGTCGGCTTGATAGTTCTTATACATGGTGTCGGCCTCTTTTTCGAGAGTTTCAACTTCGCGTTGCCAGCGTTGCGAGATTTGATTCAATTGCTCATTGGCCATCTCATAGTTGGGTATCTTTTTCAAAATATATTCTTGATCGATGAAAGCAAACTTTTGCGCACCAGCATTGAAGGCCATGGCGACAACAACAATTAAAAGCAATGCAATCTTTTTCATAATTTTTCTCTTTTTAAAAATGTTAAATCTTGTGGGTTAGACTCGATAAAACAACTTTGGTTTAAAATTCTTGACCCAGCACAAAGTGGAAGTTGCTTCCACCTTTTCGGCCATTCACGGTGTCGAAGCCATAGCCCCAGTCAATGCCCATCATGCCAAGCATGGGCAAGAAGATGCGCACGCCGGCACCAGCACTGCGCTTGAGCTCAAATGGCGAGAACTGCTTCACGCTCGTCCAAGCATTGCCCGCTTCAAGGAACACCAGTGGATAGATGGTGGCACTTGTTGAGAGCATGAGGGGGAAGTGAAGCTCAACCACAAAGCGGTTGTAGGCATAGCTTGCCCCTTCTCGTCCGCTAAATTGCCCATTTTCATAACCACGCAGGGCGATGCTCTCGGTGGCATAGGTGTAGGAACCGCTCATGCCATCGCCACCCACATAGAAGTTCTCGAAGGGCGATTTCAAATATTTGTTCCAGCTTCCCAACAGACCAAAATCGGCACGTGTCATGAGCACCAAAGTCCAGCGGCCATCGGGGTCGGTGAGTGGAGTGTAGGTTTTGGCTTGGAACTTCACTTTCCAATATTCAATCCAGTGATAAAGTTCCTTTTTAGAGGCCACAGTGTTGGCCTCGCTCAATGCCTTCCAATCTTTTTTACCAAAAAGGCTGGCAGGTGGTGTGGTACGTAAACTCAGTGAGAAGCTACTGCCCTTGCGCGTGTAAAGGGGGTTGTCGATGCTGTTGCGTGCCAGTGTCAAGCCCATTACAATCGAGTTGGAAGTACCATTATTCATGTAATAGAGATAATCCCAGTCTTTGAGGTTATACCACTGGTAGCCCAATTCGGCAGTGAGGGTGAAGTAGTCGTCGGGCCACTTGAGACGTTTACCAAAGCCCACAGTGATACCGCCCATCTGCAAATATTTGCCGGGGTCATAGGCGTTTTCATAGCTGTTATAGCCACCATATCCTCCGTAGCCACCATAACCGCCATAGCCACCATAGCCATACCCACCATTATAAAGGTAGTTGTACATGCCTTTGCGATACATGTTGTTTTGATAGCTTTGGTTGATGCCTGTGGTGCGACTATAGAAAGCCGACACACTCAACGAGTTGGGGCGTTTGCCTCCAAACCATGGGTCGAGAAACGACAAGCTATAGGCCTGATAGTATTTGGCATTGGTTTGAGCACTGATGGTGAACGTCTGGCCATCGCCTTGTGGAATGATGCCCTTGAACGATGAGGGGTGAAGCAAGTTTTTAATAGAGAAGTTGGTGAACTTCAAGCTCAATTTGCCAATCACACCCGTTTGTCCCCAACCAGCCGAAAATTCAACTTGGTCGTTGGCTTTCGATTCAAGATTCATGACAATATCCACTGTTCCGTTGTCTTCGTTGGGCTCAGGGCGAATATCCATTTTTTCGGGGTCGAAATGGCCCGTTTGTGCAATTTCACGTGCCGAGCGTATGAGGTCGGTTTTTGAAAACAAGTCGCCGGGACGCACGCGCAACTCGCGACGCACCACTTTCTCATAGAGACGGTCGTTGCCGTTGATAACCACCTTGTTGATTTTAGCTTGCTTGCCCTCATAGAGTCGCATTTCAATTCCAATAGAGTCGCCTTCAACCTTGGTCTCAACAGGCACGGCTTGGAAGAAGAGATAACCACGGTCGAGATAGAGGTTGGCAACGGCATCGTCGTCGGTGGCAGTGCGCTTGTTGAGCAACTTTTGGTTATACACGTCACCAGCTTTCATGCCCAGCACGTTGTCGAGAAACTCGGTGGGATAAACGGTGTTGCCCACCCATTTCACATGCGAGATATAATATTTTTTGCCCTCATCGATTTTGAGGTGCACATCAACAGTTTTGTCGTCAAAATTCACCACGCTGTCGCTCACAATGCGAGCATCGCGATAGCCATATTCGTTATATTTGTCGATGATGCGTTGCTTGTCGGCCTCAAAGTCGGTTTTCACAAATTTCTTTTGGCTGAATATTTTAATGAGGCTACCTTTCTCGTTGGTTTTCTTCATGGTGCGTTTAATCTTGCCATCGGTCATGGCTTCGTTGCCTTCGATATAGATTTTGTGCACCTTGATTTTTGATTGCTTGTTGACCGAGATGTCAACAATCACCTCATTTTTCTTGCTCAAATCCTCGCGTTGAGTCACCTCAACCACAGCTTTGTTAAAGCCCTTGTCGTTATAGTATTTTTGAACAATCATTTTGATGCGATCGGCAATGTTGGGGGTCATTTGGTTGCCAATTTGAAGCCCAAGGCGATCCATGATGTCTTTTTTCTCGCCACTCTTCATGCCCAAGTAGTTGACTTGCGACACGCGAGGTTGCTGCAACAGGTCAAACACGAGCCAAGCCTTGTCGGCATGGGTTTTTTCTACCTTGATTTGCACTTTTGAGAACAAACCTTGACGCCAAAAACGCTTGGCGGCATTCTTGAGGTCGTCGCCCGGAATGTCGATGCGTTGCCCCAGCGAAAGCCCAGAGTAGCCTATGATGATATAATCTTCATAGTTGTCGACACCCTGCACCTTGATGCCTGCAATTTCATATTTTTGAGGCACCCCGTTAAAAATGATTTTGGGGTTGTAGATGGTGTCGTTGACCATTGTGGTTGTTTCTTGAGCCATAGCTGAGCTGGCACAAGAAAGCATTGCCATGAGTAGTAATATTGCCTTATATCGCATATTATTGATTTTGTTCTTTGTCGTTAAGTACCTGTTCGCTGGTTTTTCCAAAACGGCGTTCACGCGACTGGAAATCGATGATAGCCTTCAAAAACTCGTCTTGAGTGAAATCGGGCCAAAACACAGGTGTAAAATAGAGTTCGCTATAGGCTATTTGCCACAGCAAGTAGTTGCTGATGCGCAGGTCGCCGGCGGTGCGTATGAGCAAGTCGGGGTCGGGCATGTCGTGGGTTGCCATGTGGGTTGCCACCACATTGTCGTCGATGAGGTTGGGGGCGAGCTCGCCTTGTTGCACCTTGTGGGCAATTGTGCGGCAGGCCTCCACAATCTCCCAGCGCGCCGAGTAGCTCAAGGCAAGGCACAACACCAGCCCCGTGTCGGCAGCTGTGTCGTCGATGCATTTCAAGAGTCGGTTGCGGGCAAAATCGGGCATGCGCGACAGGTCGCCTATCATGGTGAGGCGCACATTGTTTTTGATGAGGTCGGGAGTCTGCTTTTCAATGGCAGTCACCACAAGATTCATGAGAAAATGCACCTCGGGTTCGGGACGATTCCAGTTCTCGGTCGAGAAAGTATAGAGTGTGAGATATTTCACACCTATTTGGCTGGCAATCTCGGTGATTTCGCGCACTGTGTCAACGCCACTTTCATGGCCAAAGGAGCGCTCATGACCGTGGAGCTTGGCCCATCGGCCATTGCCGTCCATGATAATGGCAACATGGCTTGGAATGCGAGATTTATCTATTTTATCTATTAGCGACACTGTTGTTATCTAAATATCTTTTTAAACAAAATTAAATAGCAGGTGTTCCTCTACTCCACATAGTGGCATTTGGTGCACCGCTTGCTAAACTCATAGGTGACAGTGAACAGGGCTACCGAATACCAGTCGGTGTTTTTGGCAAAGCCATGTTTAATGCCGTTGAGGTCGCTCAATCCGTCGAGTTGGTCGCCCAATGCTTTGCGCATGGTGAATTCAAAACCCAAATTGAGGCGAGGTTTCACTTTACATTTCACCCCTATGCCCATGGGCAAGTTCATGGTGAAGTGGGTGGCGCCTGCCACACTCGAAATGGTGGCTCCCAAGCCCAGCACCATGTAGGGGGAGATGCGTTTATAGTTCTTATATTTTGGCCCTATGCCATAGTTCAAAAAGTTGAACTCGGCTTGTGCTCCCAAGTCAAATAGCTTGGAGTTGAATCTATATTCTGTTGCATTGGGAAATTTGGTGTCGATGTCGGTGCTTTTGCCACTCAGGCCCGCATAGAGCAGGTTGCCCTTGAATGCCCAGCGGCTATTCATCACATATCGAAATATTGCTCCACCTGCCACTCCGGGGTGCTTGTAGAGGTTGCCATTGTTCACATCGCCCAAGTAGCCGCTCACACCCAGCGCAGGCCCCACTTCATAGCGGTAGTCTTGTGCAAGGGCCGAGCATGCAAGCATGAGGCTCATGGCTAATATGGCAATCCATTTTTTCATTGCAACCCAAGTGCTTTGTTGTTGATGACTTTAGGGGTGAGAGCTATTGTTAATCGATTGGTTTAAACGTCAATCGATTGATCACTCCTTTCCAAATGCTGTTGATGACCTCTCCTTGCTCGCCAATGCCTCCCACAAGGTAAATATAGGGACATTCCCACGATGTGGTGGGCATGGTGATGCCTGCCAAGGCGCGGTGGTGTTGAGTGCTGCGAGTCAGAGTCTCGCCCACCACAAATGCTTGTGCACCATAGAAGCCGGGCATGTGTTGTGGCTGTTGAAGGGTTTTAGCCCCCAAGCTCCACGAGATGCCTTGGTCATATGAAACATAGGTTTTCTTGTTGGGAGTGCCATTGGCAAGTCGTCCACCCATCACCAGCCAAGTCACTTGCTTGGTGGCAGTGTGGCGCACGGTGTCGACACTAAAGGTGTAGTAGGGCACAATCACTGGCGCAATCAGGGCAGGCAAGTTGTTGCGCGCGGTGTGATTGTCGGTGAGAATGCCCCATCGTTTTCCGTCATATCCCCATGCCGAGTGAGTGGCTTTTCCGCTGGCAGTGATGCCTCCCACAATGAGGGCTTGTTGAGCTGTCACCCACTCGTTGTGGGCCCCCACCATGGGCGATGTGCTTGAAACGGGGAAACTATCGGGCACTGCAATGGTGGCATAGCCACTCGAGCGTGGATATTCATCGTGTTGGTAGGTTGAGCCGTTTTTCACCACCCCCAGCACTTTACTGTTGTATCCACCCACAATGCTGTGCCACGTCACGCCACAGTCGTCCCATGTGGTTCCTTGATTGGTCGAGCGGTAGAGCTCGCCATTGTTGTCGAGCACATAGAGTGCATCGGCCGAGGCGGTGAGAGATTGCACAACGGGAGTGAAAGCCAAGTTCAGCTCTTTCTTGCTCCATGTGCGCTCTCCGAGATTATTGGCCGTTGAGAGCACATAGCTCGAATTGTCGCGCATGAGCAAGATGTAGTTGTTGCCTTGTTGCACCATTTTTTCTTCTTTCACAGTTCCCGTCACTCCTGGCAGGTCGCGACGCATCGCAGGGTCCCATGTGAGCGTGTCGGGCACCATGTTGTGCACATTCACTTTTATATTATAGGTGCGAGTACTGGTTTTGTCATAAGAGGTCACGGCCAGTGTCACCTTTCCGCTAAAGTCGATGGAGTCGGCAGTTGCACTGGTGTAGGCAAAGGTGGTGTCTTTCATCACCTTGCCCCCTTTCACGTGAAACTCGGCCTTGCTCACTGCTGTGGGGAAGGCTATTTTCACGGTGAGGTGTGTCACTTTGGTCCCCACGGGTAGCGAGTCGGCATTGTAGATGAGGCAACGCTCTTGGTCGATTGAAAAGTGAACCGAGTCGAGGTTGTAGAGCAATTTGTTGTTGTTGCCAATCGAGAATGACGAAATGAGAGTTGATGAGTAGCTCACCACATTGGCAATCGTGTTGTCGTTGGTCTTTTTGTTGTTGTCCTTGGCACAAGAGCCCATCAAGGCTACCATGAGCAGACCAATCAACACATATAGAGGAAACTTTTTGTTCATCGAGTCAATTATTTTTCTTTGAAAGCGCAAATTTACAACAAATTTAAGAAAAGACTTGCCCCCAGCCACCCAATTTTCGTGTATCGAGAGCCAAAAGGCTGTTCTTTTCATGGTGTAAAATTAATATTTCGCATGAAAATAGTGGCATTGAATTAAGATATTAAAATGATAAAACTTGTTTTTTACACCTTTTTAACGCACCCATGAGTGTGGGACGAGCTTGTTTCTGCTAATTTTGCATGACTATGACTACAAGTGAATTGATAACACTATTGAGCAACCACCTCTCGCCACTCTATGATTCTCGCGAGTTGGAGGCTATCATCAGAGCTGTTTTTGAGGACGTTTTGCATTATAGTCCGGTTGATATGGTGTTGCGTGAAAATTTTGAACAAGACGATGTTTTTGTTGACAAAATCAAGCATATTGCCATGAGGCTCAAAGAGCACGAGCCCTTGCAATATGTGCTTGGGCATGCGTCATTTCATGGTCACGACTTTGTGGTGACTCCTGCTACTCTCATTCCGCGTCCCGAAACCGAGCGACTTGTCGACATGATTGTCGATGAGCATGGCTCGCAACCCGATCTCAAAGTGCTTGACATGGGCACAGGCAGTGGTTGCATTGCCATTTCGCTGGCTCGTGCACTCAAGTTTGCCCATGTTGTGGGGCTTGATGTGTCGAGCGAGGCTTTAAAAGTGGCGCAAGCCAATGGCAAGGCCCTGCATGCCCCGGTCGATTGGCTTTGCGACGACATGCTCACGGCTTGCCCTCCTCATGAGGTTTATGATATTGTGGTGAGCAATCCGCCCTATGTGCTTGAAAGCGAGAAAAGCGAAATAGAGCCTCATGTTTTAAACCACGAACCTGCATGGGCCTTGTTTGTGCCCAATGACGACCCTCTCAAGTTTTATCGTGCTATCACGACCTATGCTTCTCAGGCTTTGAAATCGGGAGGCAAGCTTTATCTCGAAATCAACCGCCGGTTTGGCACCGAAATTCAGTCGTTGCTTGAGTCGGCTGGGTTTGATGATGTGTGCATCTCCTGCGACCAGTTTGGACAAGTGCGTTTTGCCACTTGCATGAAATGAATTGTATCGAAAAACTAATTCAGTTCTTGCTTTTGTAAACAAAAAAACGTATTTTTGAAATCAAAAGCCACTTTTTGCTTTTTGGGTGCATTGAGATGGACGTTTCAACCGAAGACTCCCGCCTGCCTCGTTGCACCATCTGTATGATTGCATGGAGTCTTCATCTTAATCTGTGTTATTCTATGAATATGAGAAAAATTTTACTTGCCACATCAGCTCTTTTGTGCCTGCATGGAGCTTCGGCTCAAGAAGGGCTCACTGCCAGTTTTGGAGCGCAAGAGTCGATGATCACCTATTATTCCCAAGGCTGGGATAGTGCCGAGCAGTTTGCCTCGTGGAGCTACACTGCCACCAACACCTCTAAAACGTGGGTTTTAAATGAAAAACCATTCACGTCTAATAGTGAGCCCTTCACGGTTGTGAACGATACCAGCAAGAGCTCACTGTGCTTGCCCTATGGCAAAAATCAAAACGAAACGGCCACTTCGCCCGCAATCGAGATTAAGCCCAATAGTGTGCTTGAATTTTATAGCTATGCCAATGCCGGTTTCTTGCTTTATGGCTCGTGGACATTGAATGTGATAGAGGGCGAAACCACAACCAAGTTGCTCAATCAATTTGAATGGGCTCAAAAAAATGCCTATGATGGGCAACGCTGGGTTAAGTTTTCGATCGATTTAGATGCCTATGTGGGCAAGAAGGTGAAATTCTCTTTTAATTATAAAGGAGATCAAGGCGAAGATGTTGCCATCGATGGTTTTGCAATCAAGCAAAACAACACCTCGCCCAATGCCGTGATTTCAATTTTTGAAGGCGAGCAGGTGCATTTCACCAACATGAGCACTGGTGGTGCCACAAGTTGCAATTGGACTTTTGCCGGAGGCACACCTGCCACTTCGGCCGAGCAAAATCCTGTTGTGACCTACAACAAGGCTGGCACCTATGATGTGATGCTCACAGTGGGCAATGGCACAACCACAGTCACAGCAAAGCGTGCAGGATATGTGGTGGTGAAGCAACAAGCCCCCGTTGCACGCATTGGCATGCCTGCCGAGGCCTATTTGTCGCCCTTCAAGGCTGCTTTTGTGCCAGTTAATGTGCCCGTCACCTTCCGCGACGAGTCAACGGGCAATCCCACAAGCTGGAAGTGGACCTTCCGTGGTTGCACACCACTTTCCAGCACCGAGCAAAATCCCACAGTCACCTACACCACCCCCGGAGTCTATAGCCTTGCTTTGCAAGCACAAAACGATGCCGGCCACAGCGACGATGCCATGCTACATGCTGTGCAGGCTGGCGGAGCACAATATGTGTGGAACATTGCTCCCGAAGAAAATAGCAATCTTGTGGCAGTGGAAATGGGCTGGTATGGCAACTATGCCGGTACCAACTGGTTGGGCATTAAAGAGTTTGCCGAGCACTATATCAAGCCTCTTGCGCCTGCAACAATCGATAGCGTGGCAGTTTATTTTGCCAAAGTGAAGTCTGCCAACCCCAACAAGGTGATTTCGTTGAGCCTCATGACTCCCAACGAGCAAGGCATGCCAGGCCAAGTGCTTGCCACTGCAACTCTCAAGGCAAGCGAACTCAAATGTGATGCTCAAAATGTGGTGGAAACAATGTTCCACTTTGATGCACCCGTGAGCATCTCCACCGATTTCTTCTTGAAAGTGGGCAACTTTGAATTGCCCGACAATGGCGATGACATTGCTATTTTTGTAGCCCGACGTGGCAAGGGTGAAAAAACAACTGCCTATCAATATGTGCTCGATGAAGATGGAAAAAATGGTTACCTTGCTACTGGCAAGTGGTTTAAAAATGTTGACGACCCCGTGTCGATGGCCATTTCGCCCATCGTGAGCTATGACGAGGTGGTGACTTCGGTAGCCCAACCTGTGGCACCAACAGGGCTCATTGAGTGGAAGAATAATCAAATTGAAGTGATGCAGTTGCTCGACCATGTCACCATCTATGATGCTGCCGGTGCTCGCGTGTTCCATGTCAAGGGGGCGCAAGGAGCTATCAACCTCGATGGGCTTGCTTCGGGAGTATATGTTGTGCGTGCAGTGCAAGGCTCACGTGTCCAAACTCTCAAACTGGTGAAATAAACCACTCAGGGAAAAAATATTTAAATTAGCTATTGGGTGGGGCAAAATGTAGTTTTGTTCCACCCAATAAATATCTGAATATGAGCGATTTTATAGACGATATACGCATTGTCTTCCTCGCTGCTACAAAAACGTCAATACACGCTATGAGGCTGAAACGAAGACGATGCGTGCATTGTCTCTACCCACTGAGATTTTGTTTTTGAGAGGTGTAAAGTGATGGTTTACAGGCATAAAAGAAAAAAGCCCTGCTCTCACGAGTGGGACTTTTGAATTTTATGAATAGAATCTGTATAGAAAAGTGCAATTTTAAATTATTGCTGTCCTAATTGTTTTGCACTACAAAGATAATGCAATCCATTTCAAATATCCAAATTTTTTTAGTCTAAAAACGTTTTAATAACTTTTTTTCACGATTTTATTTCTTAATTTTGCACATCAAAAATTGTTCTAAAGCCTTGATTTATCTGCTTTTTTGAGGGTGTAAAAAGCTTTTGGGAGCAATTGGTTAAAATTTCTTTTCATCATGATGAAACGTTTGCGTTTTTCTATAATATGGTTTGTGCTCATGTCTATGCTGTTGCCCCCAATGCTAAATGCCGGCAACAACATCAAGGTGAGCCTTGTCACGATTTACCCGGGTAGTGAGATTTATGAGCTTTATGGGCATAGTGAGTTGAAAGTGACCGATGGTGTTACCGACATTTATTATAACTATGGCCTGTTTGACTTTAATGCTCCCGGTTTCGCTTCTCGGTTTGCATTGGGTGAAACCGATTATCTGTGTGGTGCAATACCTGCTTTCATGGCACTTGCAGGCTATGGAGAGCGCAAGGTGGTGGAGCAGGAACTCAACCTTAGCCCCAGTCAGGCTCTGCGGTTGCGCGACATGCTGGCCGAGAATGCACTGCCACAAAATGCCTATTATCGCTATAAGTTTTTGAGCGATAATTGCGCCACGCGTCCTCGCGACATGATTGAAAAGGTGATAGGCGTTTCTTTTAACCTTCCTCAAACTCGTGATGAAGGGCACATCTCCTATCGCGACGTGCTCTCGCAATACACGGCTCACTATGCTTGGCAGGAGTTTGGAATCGACTTAGCCTTGGGTAGTGGTCTCGACAAGACGATTACTCCTCGCGAGCACATGTTCATTCCCATGGTGCTCATGCGTGCCGCAGCCCACACCACAGTGGCAGGCAAGCCCCTTGTTAGAGCCACGCGTGTTGTGAATGCAGGGAGCGACGAGGGGGCAATCAAGCCTGCCACGCCATGGTGGTGCTCGCCCGTGGCAGTGAGTTGCTTGCTCTTGATGTTGGTTGCCATTTCCTCTTGGCGAGAAATGCGCAGTGGCAGGTTGTGTCGCTGGCTCGACACCTTGTTATATGTCACTTATGCCTTGGCAGGGTGTGTCTTGTTTTTCTTGACCTTTGTTTCAACTCATGAGGCTACATCGCCCAACTTCAATGTGTTGTGGTTGCACCCCTTCTATGTGTTGCCGGCAGTGATGGTGTGGGCAAAGCGTTGGCATCAATCTTTATTATACTATCATTATGCCAATTTGGCCGAAATGCTTATCTTTGCACTGGTGGCACCATTTTTGCCCCAATGTTTCAATGTCGCATTCTATGTGCTCATGCTTGTGCCCATGTTGCGATCAATAAATTATATTAAGACACACCGTTCAATCAGTGCTTCATAACAATCAAATCAACCGTTTGCTCACGTCTATCGTTGCTTCGATGGTCGTGCTCTCGGCCGTGGCTCATGTAGAGGTGCGCTTGCCCCAGCAAGAGGTGGAGGTGATAGCCCACAGGCTCCAGTGCGATTGCAACGAGCTGTTGAGCGACCGCATGGGGCAAGAGGCTTTGAGCCGCTTGTTGCGCATGAGCCAGCGCGGCGACAAAGACAAGCAAGGCCGTGAAAAGCACGTGCCCGTTGTCACCTCGCTCAGGCAAGCCCCCATCTTGGGGCAGGGTGCTCCTGTTGGAGCTTGTCCACCCGATTTCTATGTTCCGCATCATTCACAACTCTATATTTCGATATTGCGCCACAACGATGTTGCAGTAGTTTCTCCTATTGTCACCGGCAGTGTGTGCATCAGGGCTCCAGCGTGTTGATGTTATCATTAATATTCTAAAATCACAGTGTAGTCACTACACTTGTGCAGTAATTATCTATCTCTCTGCAATAAAAAAATAATAACACAACACACTAAATCATCATATTATCTAAAAAATTATGGGATTAACTGGATTATTAAAGTCGATGTTTGGTAGCAAAAGCGACCGTGACTTGAAGAAACTGCGCCCCATCTTGGCTCAAATCAAGGAAATTTACCCCTCGGTTGAGCAGATGTCGAACGACGAGTTGCGCAACCGCACTACTGCCATTCGTCAAGAGATACAAGACTATGTGCAACCACAGCGCGATGAAATTGCGCAAATTAAAACCGAAATCGAAAATATTGATTTTGCCGAGCGTGAACCGCTGTGGAACAAGGTCGATAAACTCGAAAAAGAGGTGCTCGACCGCATCGAAGACAAGCTCAACGAGGTGTTGCCCGAAGTGTTTGCCATTGTGAAAGACACGGCTCGCCGTTTTGCACAAAATGAATTGATAGAGGTCACTGCCACCGACTTCGATCGTCAATTGGCAGCCCAAGGCAAAGATTTCTTGCACATCGAGGGCGACAAAGCTATCTATCAAAATCACTGGATAGCAGGTGGAAACGAGGTGACTTGGGACATGATACACTATGACGTGCAGCTCATTGGCGGTATTGTGTTGCACCAAGGTAAAATCTCAGAGATGGCAACCGGTGAGGGTAAGACTCTCGTTGGAACCCTGCCTGTGTTCTTGAATGCCCTTGCAGGCAATGGCGTGCACATGGTCACGGTGAACGACTATCTTGCTCGTCGCGACTCGGAGTGGATGGGCCCCCTCTATGAATTCCACGGCATGAGTGTGGCTTGCATCGACAACACTCAGCCCAACTCGGCTGAGCGTCGTGCCGCCTATAACTGCGACATCACCTTTGGTACCAATAGCGAGTTTGGCTTCGACTACTTGCGCGATAACATGACCATGCGCCCCGAAGAGATGGTGCAACGCCCCCACAACTTTGCTATTGTCGATGAGGTCGACTCGGTGCTCATCGACGATGCCCGCACACCTCTCATCATTTCGGGTCCTGTGCCTCGTGGCGATGATCAAATGTTTGACGACTACAACCCCAATGTGCGCCGTGTTTATGAAACACAGCGTCGCCTTGTGACCGAAATACTCTCAGAGGCCAAAAAGAAAATGGCCGATGACGACCCCAAGGTGGTAGAGGAGGGTACTCTCTTGCTCTATCGTGCCTTCAAGGGATTGCCCAAATATAAACCACTCATCAAATATCTCTCGGAAGAGGGCGTGAAATCGATGATGCTCAAAATCGAGGCTAAGTATATGCAAGACAATAGCCGCGACATGCACATCGTGACCGATCCTCTCTACTTTGTGATTGAGGAGCAAAACAACACGGTTGAATTGACCGACAAGGGTATTGACGTGCTCACCGAGGGCACCGACGACCCAAAATTCTTTGTGTTGCCCGACATTGCCGGTGAGCTATCGGAGGTGACCAACATGCCACTCGACGACGATGCCAAGGTGGCAAAACGCGACGAGTTGCTGCAAAACTACTCGCTCAAGGCCGAGCGTGTGCACACCGTGACTCAATTGCTCAAGGCCTACACCCTGTTTAACCGCGACGAGGAATATATCGTTGACAACGAAAACAAGGTGAAAATTGTTGATGAGCAAACGGGGCGTGTGATGGAGGGGCGCCGATATAGCGATGGCTTGCATCAGGCTATTGAGGCCAAGGAAGGCGTGAAGGTTGAAGCCGCAACCCAAACTTTTGCAACAATCACGTTGCAAAACTACTTCCGCATGTATCACAAATTGGCAGGTATGACCGGTACTGCCGAGACCGAGGCTGGCGAGTTCTGGGAAATCTACAAACTCGATGTGGTGAACATTCCCACCAATCGTCCCGTGATTCGTGACGACCAACCCGACCGTGTCTATAAGACCGAGAAAGAAAAATTCAACGCTGTGATCGATGAGGTTGTAGCCATGCGCGAGGCAGGACGCCCCTGCTTGGTGGGTACGACTTCGGTCGATATTTCCGAAATGTTGAGCCGCATGCTCAAGTTGCGTCGCATTCCGCACCAGTTGCTCAATGCCAAACCCGAGCGCACAGCCGTTGAAAGCGACATCGTGGCACACGCAGGCCAACAAGATGCCGAGGGCAAGGGTGTGGTGACCATTGCCACCAACATGGCAGGTCGCGGAACCGATATTAAGCTGTCGGCAGCAGTGAAAGAGGCCGGTGGTCTTGCCATCATTGGCACCGAGCGTCATGAGTCGCGCCGTGTCGATCGCCAGTTGCGTGGTCGTGCCGGTCGCCAAGGCGATCCCGGTAGTTCGGTGTTCTTTGTGTCGTTTGAAGACAAGGTGATGCGTCTCTTTGCCAGCGAAAAGGTGGTGAAGTTGCTCGACCGCTTGGGCTTGAAAGATGGCGAAGCCATTGAGTCGCCCATGGTGACCAAGTCGATCGAAAATGCTCAAAAGCGTGTAGAAGAAAACAACTTTGGTATTCGCAAGCACACACTCGAATATGACGACGTGATGAATGCTCAACGCAAGGTGATTTACACCCGTCGCCACCATGCCGTGATGGGAGAGCGCATTGGGCTCGACATTATCAACACCCTCTATGAGAGCGTTGAAGATGCAACCCGTCGATTTGGCCGCGACGACTATGAAGGCTTCAAGATGCATGTGCTCACCACTTTTGCCATCGAGCCTCCATTTAGTGAAGATGAATATCGCAGCATGGACGAGCAAGAAATCATAGACCAACTCTATGAAAATGTGAACAAGGCTTTCCGTCGCAAGACCGAGCGATTGAGCGAGGTGGCCTATCCTGTGATTAGCCAGCTTGTCGAAGAGCAACTTGCACAAGGTGCTCCCGAGCCCATGGGGCAAATACGCGTGCCCATTGGCGATGGCCGTCGCTTGTTTGGCATTGTGGTCGACATCAAGGAAGCCTATGAAACCAAGTGCAAGTCGCTTGCCACTGCTTGGCAAAAGGCGGTGCTCTTGCTCACTATCGACGAGAGCTGGAAGGTGCATTTGCGTGAACTCGACCAATTGCGTCAATCGGTGCAAAATGCCAGCTATGAGCAAAAAGACCCCTTGGTGATTTATAAAATAGAGTCGTTCAAGCTCTTTGAAACCATGCTTGGCGACATGAATATCAAGTCGATGTCGACACTCATGCGTGGAGCCATTCCTGTTGAGGCCACTCAGCCCGACGACACTGCAAGCAACGAGCAAGAGGCTCAACAACCCCGTCGCACAGCCAGCTACGACGGGCATCAAGGTGAAGATGCACTCGAAAAAGCGCAACGCGACAATGAGCTTGCCTCGCGCAGTGCCTCGGCAGGCACACAACAGCAGCGTGTAGCCTCGCCAGTGCATAGTGGCCCCAAGATTGGGCGCAACGATCCCTGCCCCTGTGGTAGTGGCAAGAAATATAAGAACTGCCACGGCAAAGGGGTAGCGTAAAAAAAATACTCTAACTATCATCGAATAATGAAGGTGATGTGCTACACATTGAGCACATCACCTTTTTATTACAGTATAGTATAAGCGAGGGGGCTGTCTAAGGGCGCATATAGGATTATATCCTTTAACCCAAATCGGTCATTAGGTTTCTTTGTTTTTGTCAAATTATTTTGAG